>NZ_JBSMEZ010000061.1:0-15738 GCF_056498605.1 Profundibacter sp. | reverse complement strand
AACGACGCATTGCGCTATCAACCAGCCACTGAGGCTGACAGCAACGGCGAACTCGGCTTCCTGAAGCTGCGCTATAAAACCCCGGGCGAGGATACCAGCCAACTGCTGACCACGCCGATCACATCGGGTATGGGCGAGGCCACGGATGACATCCGGTTCTCGGCTGCTATCGCCGGATATGGGCAGCTTTTGTCAGGCGGGAAATACCTGCAAGACTGGGGCTATAACGAGCTGATCACGTTGGCCAATGATACCAAGGGCGAGGATGCTTACGGCTACCGTAGCGAGGCGATCAAACTGATGCGTTTGGCCAAAAGCCTGAGTGGTGAATAATCCCATCATTATTCCATAAGTATCCGCGCCGCAGGCAAGTAACTGTTATGTCTGCGGCGTGGATATTTGGGCGAAAAGGAAACAGGGCGCGAAGCAATCAGCCTCGCGCCCTATCTCGTTCCAAATCCAATACGAAGTTAGTTAACCTTCTTGGCTTTCTTTGCCTTGCCCTCGACCACTTTCGCAGCCACCGGCGTATCCGAAGCAATCCGGATCTGGCGCGGTTTCAGCGCCTCGGGCACTTCGCGCATCAAATCAATATGCAGCATCCCGTCGGTGTGGGCCGCGCCCGTCACGCGCACATGATCCGCCAGATGAAAACGGCGTTCAAACGCGCGGGTGGCGATGCCGCGATGCAGATAGGTACGCTCGGTTTCTTCCAGCGCCTTGCGGGCAGCGATAATCAGTGTGTGTTCACGCACTTCCACTGACAGTTCATCATCAGCAAAACCGGCCACCGCAATGGTGATACGCCACGCATCCTCAGCGGTTTTCTCGATGTTGTAAGGGGGGTAGCTCTGCTTGCTTACGTCATTGGTAAACACGCGGTCCATCATATCGGCGATTTGGTCAAAGCCAACAGTGGCGCGGTATAGCGGTGCTAGGTCAAAATTTCTCATCTCGTTCATCCTTATATAAGCGACAAATGTTTTACGCCTTCCATTATGGACAGGCATCGGTTGTTGCCAAACCCGCTAGGCGGCGTCTGGTAAGGATTAGATGGGGATGAATTTGAGGTTATTCAAGGACGCAGGAATTTTGCACCTATGCGGCTGATCCCGCCTTGCGTTCCCAAACGACGTGTTACAGGTATTGGGCGCAAAAACGAGCCTTCAGTTGCTTTTAGCTCTGCCAAAATTGTCGACAGCGGTTCTTCCAGCGACATGCCCAACGATACTTTGCGCCCGTTCACATTGGCCATCGCCGAAACCACCGACACGATCCGCGGCACACCATCAGCATTCATCAAAAACACCGGTGCACCGGATGATCCGAAATCAACGTCACATGACATGATCAAGGTTCCAGATTGGCGGGCCAACACACGGCAGCTTTCCTGAATTGAGGGCGATTCAGCGCGGTCACGCGCATAAGATACAATCCCGATATCAGCGCCCTTGCGGGGCCGCGCATCGGTTTGAAACGGTGTGATCGAGGATTTATTGATCGGCCGCGTCAGTTGAAGAACCGCAAGATCATTGCGCACACGGATGTTGTCAGAATCGGCTGCGAACACATAATCGGGGTGCACAACCGCACGTTTCACATTGGCATAGGCGCTTGCACGCCCACCACGCCAGCCTGCCAGAAACTCGATCTTGGTCGCGTCCACCAGTTGCCCGCTGGCCTTGTCATACATGCAGTGCGCAGCCGTCAACACCAGATCAGGGGCTATCAGCGCCCCAGTGCACATGCTTTTGCCCGCGATATTCAGCCGTCCCACAGCCTCCCAACCACGGCTGTCATCACCAGTCAGCAATGTGCGGAGCGGGCTGGGCTCCTCTGCAAATCCTGCAGATGCAAAGCTGGTCAAAAAGACCAGTATACTGAAAAATTGACGCATGTTTCCTCCACCGTTTTAACATTCGTAACGGCGGGATGCGGCAGGATTAAGGCTGATTTTCGACAATTTCGCGTGGTTTTGGCCCACCTGTTGCCCAATCCAGTAGTTCGACCGTATGCACAACTGGCACCTCGGTTCCTCCGCCAATCTGGATCATACAGCCGATGTTCCCTGCCGAAATCACGTCTGGCGCGTCGACCTCAAGCGTCTGGACCTTGCGTGTCTTCAACTGCTCTGAAATCACGGGCTGCATCAGGTTATAGGTGCCCGCTGATCCACAACATAGATGACTATCCGCAGGTTCAACCACCTCGAACCCTGCCCGTTTTAGCAGGGTTTTGGGGTGGGTTTTGATTTGCTGGCCATGTTGCAGAGAACAGGCCGCGTGATAGGCCACGCGTATCCCTTTTTGCGCCCCTTCAGGCATATCCAACTGCATCAACAGCTCTGAAATATCCATCGCCATGTCCGAAACCGTGGCCGCATCCGCCGCCAGCGGATCATTGCGGAACATATGCCCGTAATCCTTCACCGTCGTGCCACAGCCCGAGGTGTTGATCACCACGCCGTCCAGCCCCTCGCCACGCGCCTCATTCATCCATGCATTGATGTTGGCCGCTGCCGAAGCATGCGCCTGTTTCTCCTTACCCATATGATGGGTCAACGCCCCGCAACACCCCATGCCCTGCGCAATCACCACCTCGCAGCCAAGGCGACGCAGAAGCCGTATGGTGGCGTCATTAATATCGGTGTTCAGCGCCTTTTGCGCACACCCCGTCAGCAGAGCCACCCGTTTGATGCGCTTGCCTTTGGCGGGAAACACTTGCGGGTCATCATTGCGGCTGATCGACGGAATGCGTTTCGGCGCCATCTTCAGCATCGCTTTCAGACGCGCATCCGGCATCAAAAAAGCAAAGGGGCGTCCGATTTTAGCACCTAACAAGGCCAGCCGGAACCGCTTAGGGTAGGGAATGACCTGCGCCAGAACCCAGCGCAACATCCGGTCCATCAACGGGCGCTTGTAGGTTTGTTCGATATAAGCGCGGGCGTGATCCACCAGATGCATGTAATGCACACCGGACGGACAGGTCGTCATGCAGGCCAGACAGGATAGGCATCTGTCCACATGCTCCACCGTCTTCTTATCCGCTGGCCGCCCCGTTTCCAGCATATCCTTAATCAGATAAATCCGCCCACGCGGGCTGTCCAATTCGTCACCCAGAATTTGATAGGTCGGGCAGGTCGCAGTGCAAAACCCGCAATGCACACAGGCCCGCAGAATTTCATTGGCGCGCTCGATGTTGGGGTCTTGCAACTGTTCGGGGGTGAAATTTGTTTGCATCAGCCCATCAACCCCGCATTCAAAATACCGCGTGGGTCAAACTGCGCCCGTAATCCGGCGCTGATGGCAGCAAGCGGCGCGGGTTCTGCTTGGAACCGCGCAAATCCTGTTCCCCGTACCAATGTTGCATGCCCGCGCACATCTCCCATTTTCGCCCGCACATCTGCCCCTTGCGGCGTCAAGGCCCATATCAATCCGCCGCCCCAATCCAGCAGCACGTCTTTCGCACCCAAATTGGCCAGCAATTCTGGCGCATCCGACGGTTTGATCGAAATGCGCCACACATCCCCCCCCACCCCGTGGAATGGCGCAACATCACGCACCTCTTGCCAGATTTTCGCAGAATCTTGCAGGATTTCAGCCTCGCCAAACGTGGCCAACAAGCCTTGTAACCGGTCGGCACGGTAAGCGACCGAGGCCGCGAACCCTTCGATGCGTAGCATGGTGCGCGCGCCGTCATGGGCCGCGCCCGACACCTCGAATGGCGATCCAAGCGCCGCCGCCATCGCCGCTACAGCCCTAACGTCCGTTAACCCGTGCAACACCACCGTCGCGCTGGTCTCCACATCCGGCAGCACCTTGAATGCGACTTCACTGACCACCCCCAGCGTACCGTGTGCGCCCGCCATCAGCTTGACCAGATCATAGCCGGTGACGTTCTTCATCACCCGCCCGCCGTTTTTCAAAACCTCGCCGCGCCCGTCTACAAAGCGCACCCCGATCAGGCTGTCACGGCACGCCCCCGCCTGCACGCGCCGCGGGCCGGAAATATTCGCCGCCACAACTCCACCAATCGTCGCCTCTCCCGAAGTACCCAACAATCCGCGATGGTCCATCGGCTCGAATGGTAATCGCTGCCCTTGCGCCTTCAACGCCGCCTCAATATCCGCCAACGGCGTGCCCGACGCCGCCACAATGGTCAACGCGCCCGGATCATACAGGCTGATGCCGCTTAACTCCGCCGTCGACAGCGCATCGCCATCACACAGCACACCACGCGTTCTGTTCCCGACAATACGCAACGGCCCCATGGCCGCGGCAATCGCCTCGCTCAACTGTTGTTCATCGCTTGGTTTCAGGGTCATTGACTGGCCCGCCGTTCAGCCGTCACATCCAGCGGAAACACCTTGGCCGGATTCAGCAACCATTTCGGATCAAACACATCTTTGACGCGTAACTGCGCCTCAAGGTCAGCCACCGTGAACTGATCATACATCAGATCGCGTTTCTCGATGCCAACGCCATGTTCACCCGTCAAACAGCCGCCAACCTCGACGCACAAACGCAGCACATCCGCGCCAAAGGTCTCGCATTTTTCAAGGTCGCCTTCTTTGTTGGCATCATACAGGATCAGCGGATGCATATTGCCGTCCCCAGCGTGAAACACATTACCCACGCCAAGCCCATATTCCTTACTCATCTCGCCAATACGCTTTAGCACATAGGGGAGTTCGGACACAGGAATGGTGCCGTCCAGACACATGTAATCATTGATTTGCCCCATCGCGCCAAAGGCCGATTTGCGGCCCAGCCAGATTTTAGCACTCTCTTCTTCGGATTTACTCTCGCGCAGTTCCACCGGATTGTGACGACGGGCAATGTCGGTAATTACCGCCAGTTGCGCATCAATCTCAGCGTCCGATCCTTCGACCTCGACAATCAACAACGCCTCACAATCGGGATATCCCGGATGCGCGAATGCTTCGGTTGCCTCGATGCAAGGACGATCCATAAATTCAATCGCCACCGGCAGCACGCCCGCTTTGATGATGTCAGACACACACTCGCCAGCCACCTCGTTGCTATCAAACCCGATCAACACAGGCCGCGCCCCTTCGGGTTTGGGCAATATCTTCAAGGTGGCCTCGGCCACCACACCCAACTGCCCTTCCGAACCACAAATCAGGCCCAGTAAATCCAGCCCACCAGCGTCCAGATGCGCCCCTCCAATCTCGACCACCGTGCCATCCATCAGCACCATCACCACACCCAACAGGTTGTTGGTGGTCACCCCGTACTTCAAACAATGCGCCCCGCCTGAATTCATCGCGATATTGCCGGCGATGGCGCAGGCCAACTGGCTGGAGGGGTCGGGCGCGTAGAAAAAACCCTCCTCCTCGACCGCCCCTGTCACCGACAGGTTCGTGCGCCCCGATTGCACGCGGATTATGCGGTTATCGTAATCGGTCTCCAACACGTCGCTCATTTTGGACACACCCAGAATCACACTGTCCGCCGTGGGCAACGCCCCGCCCGCCAGTGATGTGCCCGACCCGCGCGGCACCACCGGAATGCCCATGTCATGGCAAATCTTCAATACCGCCGAAACTTCATCGGTATTGGCTGGTAAAACCGCACACAACGGCGGGCAGCGATAGGCGCTAAGAGCGTCACACTCATAGGCCTTTGTCTCGGCCTCATCCGAAATTACCGCACCCTTTGGCAACACCGATTGCAACCGCGCCACGATCTGCGCTTTCTTTGCTAGTATTTCAGCATCTGGGATAGGCATTTCCATCGGGGCGACTCCTGACTTCATGAATTGGTAAGAAAATATAACCAATTTACGGGGCTGGCAAGTTAAATCCCAACCCGATAAGATGACAAACATGGAACTCCTTGATCGCCTACAGTTTTTCGGTCCACTTGATGTCGCCGCCATCACATTACTGGCCACCGCATGGGTGGGAATCGGCTGGACCATTGAACGCACGGGCGGCAAACACCCATCGGTCTCAGTGCTGATGGCGGGCTATAGGCGTGACTGGATGACCCAGTTCGTCACCCGAGAACCGCGTATTTTTGATGCCAATATTCTGTCCAACCTACGCCAAAGCACAACCTTTTTCGCCTCGACCAGCATGATTGGCATTGGCGGCGGATTGGCATTGATCGGCAATAAGGACCAATTGCTAGGCATCGCCCAAGACCTGTCGCTTGAAAATGCCCCCGCCGTGGTGTGGGAAGTTAAAATCCTTGTGGTGATCCTGTTCTTAGCCAACGGTTTCCTGAAATTCGTCTGGTCGCACCGGTTGTTTGGCTATTGCGCTGTTATGCTCGCGTCGGTGCCAAATGACGCCAAGGACCCCGCCTGCATTCCTCGTGCCGCCAATGCCGCCGAAATCAACATCACTGCCGCACGCAGCTTTAACCGAGGCCTGCGCTCGGTCTATTTTGCACTGGGGGCACTGGCGTGGTTGCTCGGTGCAATCCCGTTGTTGATGGCAACAGCCCTCACTGTTCTAATCCTGTGGCGACGCGAATTTGCCTCGCATTCGCGCAGTGTTTTGTTGCAGGATAACTAGGAAATGCTCACATCATCGTGACGGGACAATTGCCAGTCACCCTGACATGGTGCCGCTATATCAAGGAGCCCGATATGAAAACCCTCGCCCTCGCCTTATTGCTGATGCCCTTGCCCGCATGGGCGGATGACCCAACCATCGAAGGGGTTAACGCTCAGCAATCCGGCAACGACTGGACCTTTTCCGTCACCCTGTCACACCCCGACAGCGGCTGGGATCATTACGCAGACGGTTGGGAAGTGCTGGATGCGGATGGCAACAGCCTCGGCCATCGCACGCTGGTCCATCCGCATGTGAATGAACAGCCGTTCACCCGTTCATTGGGCGGCATCGCCATTCCCGAAGGCACAAAAACCGTTTATATCCGCGCCCATTGTCTGGTCGATGGTTGGGGGGCGCAGATGTTTGAGTTGGCGCTGGGCGATTAGAACCAAAGTAGCCGTCTGAATGCATGGGGAAATGGGTGATTCAATAGCAGCATTGAAATTGGTATATTCCCATTATACCAATATGTTACGCTTGTAATAATAGAACGCCAGATTACTCAGAAAATCTCTCTCAGGCATCTCGTTTACCGTCTTTGGATACGTTGAGTTAAGCCTATCAATATTGTATTTTCTGGCGCGATTGGACTTGTGCCCAATGCATGGCCGAACTGATTACCTACGCCCCTCACGCAACCACGCGCCGACCGAAAGCAGCGCCGCCAGCAACAGCGTCAGCCACGCGGGCAACAGCGGTGTAATCGTCACATCCGCCGTCAAATACGCCGCGCGGGGGGTCAGGCCCAGCCATCCACGCCCTGCCGCAGGGCGCCCCGCCCGCACGTTGCGCACGCTTGGCATTCCGTCCTCAAGCGCAAACACACCGCCGCGCATCACCTCCACCACCGGCAGCAGTTTTTCGCCGGTGGCGATGGTTTCCTCAAACTCGCGCGGGGCGGATGGACCCAGCGCAATCACCGCATCCTGCTCCCCATCACTCAACCGATACAGCCCGATTTCCGGCCCGGCAAACACGGCCTCGTACCGCCCGGGTGAAACCTGTTTTAACGGCACCACCAGCACCGTGCCATCCGGTGCTGTCACCTCGACATCGCCAACCTTTTCGCCCAGGGTCCGGCGAATGATCGTCATGCTTTGGCCCACCGCTTCAGCCCACAGTGCCTCTTCTTCCAGATCGGGTTCTTTCATCATCCAGTGCGCCAGACGGCGCAGCAGTTCCAGCTGCGGCCCACCGCCTTCAAACCCGCGATCCCATAACCAAGATTGATCCGACGCCAGCAACGCCACGCGCCCCTCGCCAACCCGGTCCAACACCAGCAGCGGGCGGCCATTAACACCCGTCATCACCGTGTTGCCCGATATTTCCTCGACCTCGATCAGGCGCATCCAGCGGCCCCATCCAGGCCCCTCTTCACCCTCGGGCACATTGGGTGCAAAAGCTTCCAGGCCTTCTGTTACCGGATGGCGCTGGCCAACCTCGGACAGCAACGGCTTGAAGCCTTCTTCAAACACCCTTGCGGTGGGTCTGGCAGGCAAAATATCGGCCAGCGCCGAATGATAGATGCTATCAGCCGAGGCAAAATCAGGCCCCGCCGCCACCATCAAAGCACCACCTTTTTCAACGTAATTACGCACCGAATCCAGATAGATACCGGGCAAAATACCGCGCCGCTTATAGCGGTCAAAAATAATCAGATCAAACTCCTCGATCTTCTCGATGAACAACTCGCGCACAGGGAATGCGATCAATGACAATTCCGAAACCGGCACCCCGTCCTGTTTCTCGGGCGGGCGCAGAATGGTGAAATGCACCAGATCAACCGAACTGTCGGATTTCAGCAAATTGCGCCAAGTCCGCTCGCCCGGATGCGGCTCGCCCGACACCAGCAGCACCCGCAAACGGTCGCGCACCCCGTTGATCTGCACCACCGCCACGTTGTTACGATTGGTCAACTCGCCGTCGCCTTCGGGCACGGTAAACTGGATCACATTCATCCCGCCGTGGGTCAGCGTCACAGGCAGTTCCAGATCCTGCCCGACTGGCACGTTAAAGCTCTGTGCCGGTTCCCCATCAACCGAAATCAGCAACTCTGACAGGCGCCCGACAGCAGCTGGAACCGCACCCTGATCATCAATACGCAGGGTCAGTATCACCTCTTCGTCCAGAATGGCAAAACCAGGCGCATTTTTCACGCTTAAACGGCGGTCCCAATCAGTTTCGCGCCCCGTCAGCAGTGTGTGCACGGGGGCCGCAATCAGCGGCGCAAGATCAACGTCATGCACTTGGCCATCCGTCAGCAACAACACCCCCGCAATGCGCGATTGCGGAATGTCGGCCAGTGCTTCGGCCACGGCCGCCATCAGCAATGTGCCGCCATCGCCGTCTGCATCCGCCACGGTCGCCACACGCAATTCGGTGTTGGGGCGTGCGGTTATACGGGCGGTTATATCGGCCACGGCATCGGCGGACTGGTCCGCACGATCACTGATCTTCTGGCTCGCACTTTCGTCCACCACCAACAACACAATGTCCGATAACACCTCGCGGTCCTCTTGTTGCAACGACGGGTTCGCCAATGCCGCCAACAGCACCACCGCTGCCAATCCGCGCAAGACCCATCCCGCCAATCCGCGCCAGATGGCAAAGCCGATAAAGGCCAGCACGACAACTGCTAAAACCGCCAATACTGGCCACGGGATGATCGGCGAGAACAGGATTGATCCGCTCATATTCATTGGCCCAGCCGATCCAGCAGGGCAGGCACATGCACCTGATCCGACTTATAGTTTCCAGTCAGAACATACATCATCAGGTTCACCCCGAACCGGTACGCAATCTCGCGCTGGCGCTCGCCGGTATAGCCGCGCCCGACCTGAAACATGTAGTTGCCCGTGTTGTCCACCGCCCACGCCGCCGCCCAGTCATTGCCGCCGATCACCACCGGCGTCACCCCGTCATTCAGGTTACGAAACGGCATGCCCTCGGCGCGTTCCGCATCCGCAGGGGCCGCCTCGACCCACACCGCGCGGCCAACGTGTCGGCCAGGAAAATCCTGTAGCAGGTAAAAACTGCGGGTCAGAACATGGTCCTCGGGGATCGGTTCCAACGGTGGAATGTCCAGCCCCAGTGCCAGTTGTTGCAACTTGCGGCCCGCAGGTGTGGTACCTGTGCCAAATCCAGCGATGTCACCGTCGCGGGTGTCAAACAGGATCATCCCGCCACCGCGTAGATACCGGTTCAGTTTCGCGTATGCTTCGCTTGACGGCAACGGCTGGCTGGCGACAACGGGCCAGTAAAGGAATGGGAAGAACGCCAATTCGTCGCGTTCCAGATCAATCGCGATCGGGTTGGCAGGTTCAATCGAGGTGCGCTGGAACAACACATCCGACAGGCCCATCAGCCCCGCATTCGCAACGTCATCAACACGTTTGTCACCAGTGACTACGTGGGCCAAAACCACCTCGGCTGTGGCATTGATGGCAAAATCGTCAGACTGCGCCTGCACCCTATCTGCCATCGTGATCATGCCCAGTGCCAACAGCGCTGCAACGCCCGAACTGCGCGGCCCCGTTAGGCGGCCCGACAGCATCAGCGACGCCAGAATATCCAGCATCAACAGCCCCAATGCAGCGGTCAAAAATGCGCCCTTCAACAGGGTTTCACGCGCCGTTGTCAGGCCTTCGACAGTAATCCTCGCAGGCCACGTAGCCGCCTCCAGCACCGTCTCCGCCCCAACCGCATTCACCGCCACGCGCCGCGCCTCATTCTCGTAAACACCGGGTGGCATGTCTTTACCAACCACACCCGCCGCTAAATTCTCGCCCGCAACACCGGCCATCGCACCCGCGTCCGCCAATTGCCCGAACGCATCCAGCACCCTAACCGGTGCCCATGTGGTTCCGGCCAAATCCTCGTCACTCAACGCGCCTTGGTGCGACAACACAGCCAACCGCTCCAGCATCTGCACAAACAGCCCCGACAATGGCAGACTGGACCATTGCGCATTGGCCGTGACATGGAACAGCACCACCTGCCCCTCGCCCATTGTCTTGCGCGTCACCAGCGGCGTGCCATCGGCTAATGATGCAATCACGCGGCTCGCCAGTTTCGGATCGGGTTGCGCCAGCACTTGCGAGGTCACCGTCACATCGGCAGGAATATCCAGCCCGAAAAACGGCGATGTCTCAGGGAACGGTTGCAGCGCCTTTGGCTGCCCCCAACTCATCGCGCCGCCCACCGTGCGCCCGCCAGCCCGCAACCGCACCGGCATCAACGCGTCCTCTACACTGCGGCTAAGATCGCTCGCTGCCATCCGGATGCCGGCAAATCGCACCAGCAATCCACCGGCCTCGACCCATTCGATCAACCCCGCCGTCTGCCCCTCGGTCAGCTTGGCAACATCGGCCAGCACAATCACATCGGGGTTGGCAGGCAACACATCCTCAAGCCCGCCCTTGATCAAGTCTGCCGTCGGCTCCAACGCTTGGTTCAGGTAATGCAATGGCAACAAAAGTTGTAGCCCCTCACGCGCATCATGCGGCGCGATCAGCGCCACTTCGCGCCGCCGCAACCCGTCATCGGCCAGCGTCACAGCCCCCGCCGAATTCACCCCCTGCACGGTGAACCGTGAAATCCGGTTGCGTAGCTCCGGCGGCAGGCTCAGCGCCACGTCGCCCGTGTCCGCATCCGCCTCGAACGCCAGATCAATCCGCGCCAGTTCACGTTCAATACCCGCAGGGTCTAGTCCGATTGCGGCGATGGTCAACGTTGCATCCGCCGCCGTGTCACTGCGCACCGCTGTGATCTGCAACGCGCCATCCTTGATTGTGGTAGGCCGCAAACCCACCACCGCACGCGGGGTCTGCATCACCGTCACCGGCCCCTTAGCTTCGAACGCCTCCAGCAGCACTTCGCGCCCCTCGCGGGCCAATCCGTCCGAAAACCAATAGGTTTCAAACCCATCGTCGCCAAACGCGTCCACCCATTCGCCCATATCCTCGCGCGTCGGCTCCCACGCTTGCGGTGTCATCCCCGCCAAACGGGTCTGCCACACATCGGCTGACAAAAATTGCATCTCACCCGTTGGTAAATCGGTTAAAACCGCCACCGAAACCACACGCCCCGCACGGGATGCTTCCTCAAGCAGCCCCGCAATCCTAATCTGGCGCTTGCCCCAATCCTGCGCATCAGCCCATGTGCCATCCGCCACAATCAGCAATGGACCACTGCCCATATTATCGTCCTTTGGGTTCAAAACAGGCCCTGCAAACCCGATAATGACAGCCGCAATCGCCAACATCCGCAACAGCATCAACCACCACGGCGTTTTGTCGGCGTGCACCTCGTCATCGGTCAGCCCCAATAGCAACGCCACCCCGGGAAACCGCCGTTTGATTGGGGCCGGTGGCACCGCCTGCAGTAAAATCCACAGGATCGGCAAAGCAATCAGCCCCAGCAACAGCCAAGGTGCGGTAAATCCTATCGGGCCCAACATAAACATCAGTGCCGCCGCTCCAACGCATGATAAAGCCACGTCAACGCCACCCGTGGCGCGTCATTTGTATGGTGGCAGGAATATTGCCAGCCGGTTGTATGGGCCAGATCGGCCAATGCCGCCTTGCGTTCAGCCAACCGTTGCAAATACCGATCACGCAAATCGCCCGCTTTCAGGGTCTCATGGCGCATACTGCCCGCCATGCTTTCAAATATCGTGCGCCCGTCAAAGGGAAACACCTCTTCTTGTGGGTCCAGAACCTGTAACAACGCTCCCTTAACACCGCGATCCGCCGCATCTGTCAGCGCGTCTTTTACACCCTCGAAATTCCCCATAAAATCCGATACAAACACCGCCCGCGTGTTGGGCCGCATTCCGTGTGTTTCAGGCGCGCCAAAATCCGCCGCATCCGTCAGCGTCGATAATTCCTGCACCATGCGCAACAGTTGCCCCTGCCCCGTACGGGGTGGATTGGCGCTGCTGGTCAAACCGACCCGCTCGCCGCCGCGCACCAGCAACACCGATACAGCCATCGCCAGCACCCGCGCCCGCTCGCCCTTGGTGGTCAGGTCTTTGGCCGATGAAAACGCCATTGATGCGGCTTCATCGACCCATAACATCACCGATTGCGCCGCCTGCCATTCCTTTTGCCGGATGAAATGCACATCGGACCGCGCTGAACGGCGCCAGTCAATCTGGCGCGCCTCGTCCCCGTCTACCGCCACGCGGTATTGCCAGAACTCATCCCCCATACCGGAATGTCGCCGCCCGTGCTCACCCAACAATACCATCGCTGCCAGCCGCTCAGCATCCGCCAGCAACGGCGGCAAAGCCCCCGCCAGTTCGGCCGATTTACGTCTAAGGGCAGCAGGTGTTGTCACGCGGCAGCCTCGTTTCTGGCCACCTGCGCCGTAACGGAATCAATCAAAGCGCTCAGCGTTTCACCCCGTGCCTTGGCGGCAAACGACAGCGCCATCCGGTGCATCAAAACCGGCCGCGCCATATCGGCCACATCATCCAATGTCGGTGCTAGTCGCCCATCCAGCAACGCAGCAGCTCGCACCGTCAACATCAGCGCTTGTGCCGCCCGCGGCCCCGGCCCCCACGATACATTCGCGCGCACAGCATCAGTGGCCAGCTCATCCTCGGGCCGACAGGCGCGCACCAGATCAAGGATCATATCCAGCACCGCATCTCCCACCGGCATCCGGCGCAGCAACGTTTGCGCATCCAGCAATTCCTGCGCGGTGAACACTTGACTCACTTCGCCCTCGTTAATGCCCGTCGTGGCCAGAATAATCTCTTTTTCCGTATCACGATCCGGATAGTTCACATCAATCTGCACTAAAAACCGGTCCAATTGCGCCTCGGGCAACGGATAGGTGCCCTCCTGCTCAATCGGATTTTGCGTCGCTAGAACGTGAAACGGCACACCCAATTCACGCTCTTTGCCCGCAATGCTCACTTGTTTCTCCTGCATCGCCTGCAACAGCGCTGACTGTGTCCGTGGCGATGCGCGGTTAATCTCGTCCGCCAGCAACAGCTGACAGAAAATTGGCCCCTCGATAAATCGAAACGCCCGCTTACCATCCTTGCCCTCGTCCAGCACTTCTGATCCCAAAATATCGGCGGGCATCAGATCCGGCGTGAACTGTATCCGCGCCCCGTCCAGCCCCATCACAGTCGACAGCGATTCAACCAGCCGCGTCTTACCCAGCCCCGGCAGACCGATCAACAGACCATGCCCGCCACACAACAAAGCGCTTAACGTCAGGTCCACAACACGGCCCTGCCCGATAAACCGGTGCGAAATGGACGCCTTGGCTTTGGCTAGTTTAGCGCCCAGCGCCTCGATATCAGCAACCAGATTTTCAGCTTTACCCATGACAACTCTCCCTTAACGCGGTTATGACAGTATTTAACGGGCAAATTGCATGGGATTCAAACGGCAAACGCTATGAATGATGAAAAGATTGTGAAGCCGTCGGCAGAAAGCCTCGCATCTGCAGCGCAAAAGGCGTCAAAGGGCGGTTTGCCGCCGGTGCATCTGTGGAATCCCGCGTTTTGCGGTGATCTGGATATGCGGATTGCGCGGGACGGAACGTGGTTTTATCTGGGCACCCCGATTGGGCGGCCCGAACTGGTGCGCCTGTTTTCCACGATTCTGCGCAGCGATGGCGATGATTACTTCCTAGTCACCCCCGTAGAAAAGGTCGGAATCACGGTGGATGACGCCCCCTTTGTGGCGGTGGATTTCGAGGTGGAGGACGAAAACCTGATCTTTGAAACCAATGTCGGCGATTATGTTACGGCGAATGCCGATCACCCGATCCGCGTGACGCGCGACCCCGAAACTGGCGAGCCATCACCATACGTGCTGGTCCGCGCCAACCTTGAAGCGCTGATAGACCGCAAAAGTTTTTACCGCCTTGTCGATATCGGCGCACACCATGACGGCTGGTTCGGCCTATGGTCCAGCGGCACCTTTTTCCCGATTATCCCCAGTAACGAGCTGTCCTAAAATGCCCACATTCTGCGCCAACCTGACGATGATGTTCACTGAACATGCCTGTATTGACCGTTTTGGTGCGGCCAAGGACGCAGGTTTTGACGTGGTGGAAATCTTGTTCCCTTATGATCACCCCGCGCAGGAAATGCGCTCGGCCTTGCTCCGCCACGATCTCAAACTGGCGCTGATCAATACCCCGCCGCCAAACTGGGCCGGCGGCGACCGTGGCTATGCCGCCACCCCGAACGGTGGGGCGCGGTTTCAATATGATTTCAAACGCACCATGCGTTACGCTCAATTGCTAAAACCCACCCACATCCACATCATGGCCGGTCGCGCCAAAGGGGCCGTTGCCCGTGCAACCTTCATCAAAAACCTGAAATGGGCCGCGGCACACGCCCCGAAACAAAGCCTGACAATCGAGCCGATCAACCAGACCGATATCCCCGGTTATTTCCTGCATGATTTTGACCAAGCCGCCGAGATTCTGGACGCCGTCGCCGCTCCCAATCTAGGCCTGCAATTTGACGCCTACCACGCCCATATGATCACCGGCGATCTGCCCGCCACATGGGAGAAACACGGCAGGCGCGCAGTGCATATCCAGATCGCAGGTGCCGAAGAACGCCACGAACCCATCGGCGGCGACATTGATTACCCAGCCTTTTTCAAACAACTTGATGAGGATGGCTACAAAGGCGTGGTCAGCGGCGAATACCACCCGAAAAACCACACTCTGGACGGATTGGGCTGGATTAACCCCTCGTAAATTTTTCGCTTCGTCTTGCTTGAAATACCTGCGCCGCAGGCAAGAAAACTAATGCGCCTCGGCCCAGTTTGCCCCTTGGCCTGCATCCACAATCAACGGCACATCCAGTTTGACGGCGGGCATTGCCGCGCCTTCCATCACGTCGCGCACCACTTTGGTCACTGCATCAACCGCACCTTCTTCAACCTCAAAGATCAGTTCATCGTGGACCTGCAACAGCATCTTGGCGGGCAAACCATCAATCGCCGCTGGCATCCGGATCATCGCGCGCCGGATAATATCCGCCGCAGTGCCCTGAATAGGCGCATTAATCGCGGCGCGTTTGGCGAACCCTGCACGCGGGCCTTTAGACCCCATTTCAGGCGTGTGAATTTTGCGGCCAAACAGGGTCTGCACATATTTATGTTCCTTGGCGA
>NZ_JBSMEZ010000060.1:0-4473 GCF_056498605.1 Profundibacter sp. | reverse complement strand
ATTTACAGGATATAATCGAGCGCTCGGTGACATCGGCAGGTGGCGATGGCTGTTTGGAAATACATCGTGATCCGACGCGCGAACAGGTGGCCCTGCTGACCGATCCGGACCGGCTGTCGCAGGTGTTTATCAACCTGATTGCCAACGCTTGCAAATATTGCGACGCCGAACAGCCGGAATTGCGGATCAGGGTGCGGCGCAAGGGCGGCCGCGTCGAGGTGGATTTCGTTGACAACGGTGCGGGGATACCGGCCAAAAGCCAGCCATTGATTTTCGAGAAATTCTCACGCCTTGGCGATCAGCGGGCAGCGGGCGGGGCCGGTCTGGGGCTGGCGATCAGCCGCGAGATAATGGCCAACCTTGGCGGCAGCGTGATTTACCTGCCGGGGCAGGGGGGTGCTGCGTTTCGGGTGACATTGGCGGTGAATGGTGCGACGTCAACCAAATCTAAACCATAAGTCCGCTAAGGTCGGGCCAATATTCGGGCCGGACGGGACAATATGGGCGAAACAACACAGCTTACCACATTACAACGCAAGGCCGGGGCAGGCCGCGGCGAAAGTGAATCGGCGGGGATGACTCCGGCCAAGGCGTTGCGGCTGGCCTTGTCCAAGGCGGCACAGGATGAACTGTCGCTGGCGTTGCGGGTGCAGGGCGTGGCGGAATCGCGGGTGAACCAGCCGGGGTTGCTGGATGCCTTGTCGGATGATCCGTTGCTGTTGCTGCTGGAGGGGCCGCAAGGGGGCCTTGGTGTCGCGGCGCTGGACATTCAGGCGCTGGCCGCGCTGATCGAGGTGCAGACCATGGGCCAGGTGTTGAAATCACCCGCCACACAGCGGCGGGCCACTGCAACGGATAGCGCGATGTGCGAGCCGTTGCTGGAGCGGGTTTTGCAGGAATTCGAGGGCCATCTGGCGGGCAGTGCGGCGGAACACTGGGCCACGGGGTTCCGGTTTGGTGAACGGGTCGAAAATGTGCGTTTGCTGGGCTTGCGGATCGAGGAAACGGATTACCGTTTGTTTCGCATTGCACTGGATCTGGCCGACGGGGCAAAGCAGGGCGAATTGCTGTTGGCGTTGCCCGCGGATGGCGGTTTAAATATGAATACGGTTGCAGAGGGCGGGCACAACTGGGCACAAATGTTGCAAAAGACTGTGCAGGCCAGTCATGTTGATCTGCATGCCGTCTTGCACCGGGTGCAAATACCTTTGGCCAAAGCCAGCGCATTCAAACCCGGTGATCTGGTGCCCGTGCCGCAAAGCGCGATTGGGGCTGTGCAGTTGGAAGGGGTCGACGGGCGAATTGTCGGGGTGGCACGATTAGGGCAGCAAAACGGCAACAGGGCGTTGCGGATTTCGGATGGCATTGCGGCAGATGCCCCTGCGGTGAGCGGAGAGGGGATGGTGAATGTCACTCCGGATGTTCTGCCGGAGCCGGTGGTGGATACGCCAAGTGATCCTGGTCCGCCTGACGGGGGAACTGTTGCTGAAATGCCAATGGCGCCGATGGGTATGGCCGGCGAAGGGGGCTTGCCGGATTTGCCGATGGCGCCGATGGATGATCTGCCTACTGTCGATATTGGAGAAATGCCGATGGCGGCCATGCCGATGGATATGGAAATTGGCTGATTCCATTGGGTTTGACCCATATCAAGGCAGGCTGGAGGGCTTTGCGCCTACGATATCTTCAACGAGAAGGAGAGCAGGATATGGCAGATATTTCGAAACGACGCGCCGCCCTGAATGACCGCTTGAAAGAATTGGAAGCCCGTCTTTTGCAAATTGACGACGAGCTGGATTCACATACCACAAAAGACTGGGAAGAACTGGCTGTCGAGCGGGAAGAGGACGAGGTGCTGGAGGGGATGGGCTTGTCAGCTCAGGCTGAAATCCGTATGATAAAAGCCGCATTGCAAAGGATGGACGAAGGCGGATACGGCTATTGCGTCGAATGCGGTGACAAGATTTCCGAAGAACGGCTTGATATACTTCCCTATACGCCGTTTTGTGCAAAATGTGCCGCAAAACATACATAGAAACCCAACGCGCGAGGTGACCAGATGGCATTCGAGGAACTGAAAGCCGGCATAACGATGCTGATGGACGAAATTGCCAAGCGCCCCGAGGATGCGCATGTTTTGCAGGAACAGTTGCGCGAGAAAATCTCGGAACTGAAATCGCTTGGCCTGCCGGTGCCCGAAGATATTCTGGCTCTGGAACTGGCATTGGAAGACAAGCCCGAGAGCGAGAGTTAACCCAGAAAAATCCCGGCCACCACCATCATCAGCCCGACCATTGACAGGAATAGCGCGACCATGTTCAGCAGCACGACCCGTTGCAGGCGGGCGCGCATTTCATCGTCCGGCAGGTTGGCGCGTTTGGCTTTCAGGGCTAGAATAATGCAATAGAATATTCCGGCCAGCCCGATCAGGGAAACCACAGCACCTGCCCAGATAAGAATGTCCATTTCGTGCACCTTTCAAAGTTTCCCCACCGCTAACCGATCAATTTGCCTTGGGCAAGCCTTGCATGCGCGGGGCTGGGGTATTAGGGAAGGGTCCAGTCAAGCAAAGGGCATATGTGATGAACGAGACATCTTCCGATACCAGCTACCGTGTAACCGCCGATGAATTGCGCCAGTTTATTGAACGCATCGAACGGCTGGACGCCGAGAAGAAAGACCTTGCCGAAGCGCAAAAAGAGGTGATGGCAGAAGCCAAGGGGCGTGGCTATGACACCAAGGTGATGCGCAAACTGATCGCACTGCGCAAACGCGACGCACAGGACATCGCCGAGGAAGAGGCGGTTCTGGAGATGTATAAAGAAGCGCTGGGGATGAGCTAGGGCGTAGACCTATAAATCCTTCGCCACTGGTTTGGCAGATTTTGTCTGTGAGGATAGCTTAGCGAGTGCCGTAATCTGGTTGATTATCAGCGAGTTAAGGTGTTCTCACAGGGAAAATCCGCCAAATCCGAAGGACGGGATTGTCGCTTCATTCCAACGGCTTGGGCTGCTTGCAAATAGAACCACTATTTCCGGCGCACCCCAAACCGTTGATATTTCGCGACAATCCCGCCAGTGGCGCAGGGTTTATAGGTCTACGCCCTAAGGTCACAACCAGCAAGAGAATAATAGCAACCCTGTATTTTGGATTATTGGCTGGTTTTTATGGAGTAAACGAATTGCAGTTTGGTCGCGTTTGATAATTTCCTATCCTGATTAATATCAATAAGTTACACGCCTTTCTTATCGTAAAGCGCGAGAAGCCTTATTGTGTTCACATAAAAATGTATGATAATAATTATCAAATGGCACTTTCTTAGGTATTTATTATGAAACATTCTGTCTTGGTTGCTATTGGGACCTCTTTTATTTCGGCACAATCTGTCATGGCAGAAGTGGATCAGAAACCTTTATTCTCATTGGGTGGAGTAAGCATTTCTGGCTATGCGGATTTGTCGTATTTTGATGATGAAACCAATTCGGGCACTTTTGCGCGTGCCGATATTGACCTGACATACCTGCCCAACCGCCCGCCATCCTCTTTTTCGCTAGGATTTTCACTGGGATTTGATGGTGCAAAAGAAAGCGGCGGCGGCGGTATCAACTCGGGTGTTTTTTACCCGGCCGTGTTGTTCGATTTCGGTGACCGCGGCAGGGTTTCAGTCGGGGCGCCGCGTTCGGTGATGAACCGTGGCTATATTCCGACAAGTGTTTTTGCATTGAACAGCCGGCTGGATTTGCAACTGTCCCCCTTTACTGACTCATTGGTGCCCTATCTGGCTCTGGCCGGAGATTACCACCCTTATGGAATCCGTTATGATACCGCGTTCGGAAACACCGGTATCGGAATATCCTTTAACCGGATCAGCGATTCCGGTCTGGACGCCGATTTTTATGCGATGGCTTTTAGTCACAGGTTTGAATCCAGCGGCCGGATGCCGGAACTGGACCTGTTCGGGGCCGTTGAGCGGATTGATACAGGGACACTGAATACCCGCAACTATTCTCTGGGAGTAGAAGCCAGTTTCGATAATCTGGATGTCGGGTTTCGGATTGATGAACGCAATCTGCCGCTGGATACCCGCACAGCGGAACTTTATGGCAGAATGCAATTCACGACTTCCCTGTCAACTTCGGCTTCGGTGATGAATATCAATCCCGATATCGGGAGCAGTGTTACGGTTTACGGCATTGCGGTTGAATACCTGTTTGTGAACAATACCTACTTCAACGCAAGCTATTCGGACGGCAGTAGCGGTGTTCCGCGCAACATCGACCTGTCCGTCGGTTGGCGGTTCTAAAATGGCAATTTGCAAGTGAACATTTGGCAGCTTTTACGCATGTCCAGATGGGCGCGACACCCACCCGGTGCAAAGCGGGTGAAGCTGGTTTTGGGGGTGATCGTAATATGCCTTGTCCTGTTTGCCATCGAGCGCTGGATCGGTGTGCCGGACTGGTTACAACAGGAGCC
>NZ_JBSMEZ010000059.1:0-28336 GCF_056498605.1 Profundibacter sp. | reverse complement strand
ACGAGGAAATCACCTATCAGCTGGTCGGGCAATACGAGGCCAACATTGATAAGGGCCTGCTCAACCTCAAGTCTCCCCTTGCGCGGGCATTGATTGGCAAGGAAGAAGGCGATAGCGTAGAAGTGCGTACACCAGGTGGCACGCGCAGTTACGAGGTATTGAGCGTCAAATTCATTTAATCCCGTAGGAGGCAGACCCGAATGAACAGGCTTGGCGGCAGCTTTGGACCGAGTAGCATCGAGGGGCGAGAGCCGTTTTTTGCCACTATTTTCAGTGTGTTGTGGGTGCTTGGGCTTGCCGCCTATGGCGCGGGGTATTTCGGGCTGATCGGCGATGGCGTAGAGCCGCAAGGGCCGGTCTCGCTAGAGATCATGATCTTCACATTTGCCGCCATTCTCCCCATTGCTTTGATCTGGATCGGCGTGCTTTTGCTGCGCCGCGTATCCGAAGTGCAGCGCGATGCGCGGGATCTTGCCGCCATGCTCAAGCGCTTTCAGGCGGGGCCGGCGGGCAATCCGGCAGCGCGCGTTACGCCAGCACCCAAAGGCGGGGCCGAGACCAACGCCAAGCTCGCCACCCTGAGCAGCCAAATGCAGCAGGTCGAAAAAGCGCTGGTCGCCATTTTGTCAACGCAAGCCGGTCAGAGCGTCCCGACAGAGGCAAAACCGGCTCCGGAAAAACCCAACACCCCCGCCCCCACGGAAGAGGCCTTGAATTGGGACGAACTCTTGCACGCCCTTAATTTCCCGACCGACGAAAAAGACCGCGACGGCTTCCGCGCCCTGCGCGTCGCCATGGGCCATAGTGCAACCTCACAATGCTTACGCGCGGCCGAAGACATTATGAATCTGTTAAGCCAAGATGGAATCTATACCGACGATCTTTCCCCCGAAATCGCCCCCGCTGCCCTGTGGCGGCGCTTTGCAGATGGCACGCGGGGCGAAGAGGTCGCCGCCGTGGGGGGCATACATGACCCCGCAGCCATTGCCAAAGTCCGCTCCCGCATGCGCTCGGATCCGATATTTCGCGATGCGGCGCTGCATTTCCAGCGCCAGTTTGATATTACCCTGCGCGCGTTTTGCGCCCATGGTAGTGATGCCCAAATCGAAAAGCTCGCCAACACGCGCACGGGGCGCACCTTTATGCTGCTCGGGCGGGTGAGCGGCATGTTTGGCTAAGCGCCCCTCAGGGGGGAGCGTGTTTACGCGTGGGGGCGTGTCGCCCCTTTTTTTTGCCGCGCGTAGCGCGGCGTGGCCCAACCGCAGGGGGCGTTTGCCCAGCAAACAGCATCTGGCGGGCGGGAGTGCCCCAGTTCGACCTGCGACTTGGCTTTAAGTCTCGCACCCAGCCAACTTGCCTTTGCTTCGGGGAGGGCATCTGCCATTGTGTTTGATGGAAAGGTTACGCCCATGCCCCCCCCGCTCAGCAAAGGCAGGTTTTTTGAAGGCAAAAAACGATTGCCCTACGGGCCGTGGCCTCGCTGCGCTCGGCAGGCCAAACCCACCCCTCAGCGGTATTCTGAAAACGGTATAAAGCGGACAGGATCTCCGGTTTTAATCTCCATCGCCTCATCGGACAGCTCCACAAAGCCTTCCGCCCAAGCCAGCCCCGAAATTCGGCCAGAGCCTTCCGAGGCAAACACCTCGATCGAGCCATCATCTTTGCGCCGTGCCCGCAAATATTCCCGCCGACCCGCCTTTTTGCGCTTCGAAAATGCGGCTGGCTGCAGGGTGGGTTGCGGTTGCCGCCACCCCAGCCCCTGCAATGCCCCCAAAGCTGGCCGCCCGAAGATAAGCGCGGTGGTAAAAGCCGCCACAGGGTTTCCCGGCAGGCCGAAAACCGGCATCCCCTGCCACATGGCCAGCGCCAAAGGCCGCCCCGGTTTTATGGCAATGCGCCACAGGTCCAGCCGCCCCTCTGCCCCCAACACCGCCGACATGTGGTCCTCATCTCCCGCCGAAGCGCCGCCTGAAGTGAGCAGGGCATCGCAGCTTTCCGCCGCCTTATCCAACACGGCAGCAACCGCCGCGCGGTCATCCGCAGCCACGCCTAAATCCACAGCCTCAAAGCCCCAATCTTGCAGCAGGGCCAGCAACATCGGCCGGTTGGCGTCATAAATTTGGTGCGCGTTGGCATCATCTCCGGGTTGGCGCAGCTCGTCGCCCGTCGATAGCACCCCCACCCGCAAGCGCTCATAGACAGAAACTTCGGCGAGGCCAAGCGCCACGAGCAGCCCGACCTCTTGCGGCCCCATCCGCGTGCCGGCCTCCAGCGCCACCGCACCCGCCTCTATATCTTCGCCCCTCGCGCGGCAATTCGCGCCCTGCTTTATGCCCTGCCTGAAATGCAAAATACCATCTTCCGTGCGCACATCTTCTTGCATGATCACAGTATCAACACCCGCAGGCATAGACGCCCCCGTTAATATCCGGATAGCCTGCCCCGAGGGCACCACGCCTTCAAACGGCACACCTGCCGCCGAGCGCCCATCCACCAAAGGCAAGGCCTGATCTCCTGCGCCTTCAATCCCCGCAAAAGCAAAGCCGTAGCCGTCCACCGCCGCGTTGGCATAGGGCGGGTTGGCGCGCTTGGCCGTGGCATCCGCCGCCAGCACCCGTCCCGCCGCTTGCCACACCGGCACGGTTTCTGTCGTCACCACACAGCGCATCTGCGCCTTCAGGTGGCCAAGCGCCTCTTCCACCGGCGTCCAGTGTGTGCCCTCGGGCAGAGCAAAACAGTCATCCTTCAAGCGGGGTGTTTTAGCCAAGGCCGACCTCCTTCAGCACAAAATCGGCAATGGCCGGAATATCGTTGATATCCAGAATCGGCACCGAAAGCACCCCCACTTCATGCCCTGCTGCGACGGCTTTAATGCTCGGGTCTTCCAGCGCAATCAGCGGGCGGTCCGG
Source organism: Profundibacter sp. (assembly GCF_056498605.1). NCBI lineage: Bacteria > Pseudomonadati > Pseudomonadota > Alphaproteobacteria > Rhodobacterales > Paracoccaceae > Profundibacter > Profundibacter sp. The sequence goes on along the minus strand of NZ_JBSMEZ010000059.1, from coordinate 25,427 downwards.
CTTCACCGAAGCCTCGATTTTGGCATGGCCGTTTTTCTTGAACCCCTCGATCAGCACAATATCCACAGGGCTGAGCTTGGCCAGCAGATCATCCACCGATGGCTCCCCGGCCCCGCGCAGCTCGTGCATAATCGCCCAGCGGTAGGCCGAGGCCAATATCACCTCGCCCGCCCCCGCTGCGCGATGGCGAAAGCTGTCTTTGCCGGGCTGGTCGACATCGACCGAATGGTGCGCGTGCTTGATGGTGGAAACCGTAATGCCACGGCTTGTAATTTCTGCCACCAAGCGCTCGGTCAGGGTGGTTTTGCCGCTGTTTTTCCAGCCGGTAATGCCAAAAACCTTCATAATTTTCCTTCCGCAAGCGCCAGATCTTCCGGCGTGTTGATATTGAAAAACGGATCTTCCCCGAAGCCGTGAAACACAATCGGTGCGCAGCCCAGCGGCTCCACCCATTGGATAACTTTGCGCAGGCCGTCCCGCAAGGCCGTGCGCAGATTGTCTCGCAGAGAAACATCATAAAGCGCAAAGGTCGGCTGGCGAAAAAAGCCGCCGCCTGCACGAGGGCTGTGGGCCATGGCCATGGGCTGTTGGCTGGCCTCGCAGGCAAAGCGCAAGCCCGTTACAAGGCGCGGCGGAAAAAACGGGCTATCTGCTGCCACGCTGACAATATGGGAAAATCCGCTTGCCGCTGCCCAGTCCATGCCCGCCAACACACCGGCGAGCGGGCCGGCAAAGCCCCCGATACTGTCGGCCACCACGGGCAGGTTATAGCCAGAGAAGCGCGCGGGGTTGCCATTGGCATTAAGCACTACGGCTTCCACCTGCGGGGAAATGCGGCAGAGAACATGGCCGAGCATCGGCTGCCCCCCCAGCGGCAAAAGGCACTTGTCGCCACCGCCCATGCGGCTGGACTGGCCTCCTGCCAGCACCACGCCGGCAATCCGCGCCTGAGAGCTGGGCGGGCGCAGGCGATGCTCGGGTATGTTTTCCGGTGGGGTCATCGATCAAACCTCGTGATTTTTATTTCAGCGCAAGGCACGGTAAGGGGAGAGGTTGCAACGATAAACAGGGGATGTCCAGCATGGGCAGCGCATATTGGCAAGGTTTTCGGGCGGGCGCGCCTTTTGTGCTGGTAGTGGCCCCGTTCGGGCTGCTTTTTGGCGTGGTGGCCACAGAAGCGGGGCTGGACATCGTGCAAACCATGGCGATGACGATATTGGTGATTGCGGGGGCCTCGCAATTTGCCGCACTGCAGCTGCTTTCGGATAACGCCCCGACGATTGTGGCTATCCTGACAGGGCTGGCGGTGAATATGCGGATGGCGATGTATTCGGCCTCGCTGACGCCGCACCTGGGCAAAGCCAGCCTGGGCAGGCGCGCTTTGGCGGCGTATTTTCTGGTAGACCAGAACTACGCGGTGTCGATCGCGGAATACGAGAAAAATCCTGCGCGGCCCCTGCCGGAAAAGCTGGCCTATTTCTTCGGGGCGGTTTCCCCCATTGCGCCGCTTTGGTATGGGTTTACCTTTGTGGGCGCAGTGGCGGGCAAAGCCATCCCGCCGGAATACGCGCTGGATTTCGCGGTGCCGATCACGTTTATCGCCATCGTGGCCCCCGCCCTGCGCAGCCTGCCCCATATCGCGGCGGCGTTTGTGTCGGTCACGCTGGCACTTTTGCTGGCGTGGCTGCCCTATAATAGCGGGCTGATGGTGGCCGCCCTGCTGGCAATGATCACCGGTGCATTTATTGAAAAACGGCTGGAGGGCACCCATGGATAACAGCGACATCTGGATCACCATCATCGCACTGGGCATTGGCACCTTCCTGATCCGGTTTTCCTTTCTTGGCCTGCTCGGGGGCAAGGACCTGCCGAACTGGCTCACCCGCCACCTGCGCTATGTGCCAGTGGCGGTGCTGCCCGGGCTTGTGGCCCCGCTTGTGGTTTGGCCAGCGGCCACTGGCGGAGAGGCCGACCCCGCCCGCACCCTTGCGGCCCTCACCGCACTGGCCATAGGGGCCCTCACTCGCTCGGTGCTGGGGGCCATTTTCGGGGGCATGGCGGTGCTTTATGCCGTGCAATATTTCACTTGATCCAAGTGCCCATACGCCCTTCGGGCGGCTTTTTCTTGCAGAAAAATGCGTGTGCGACGCGATGGCGGCGCGGCAGAGGTGGCTCTGCTTGGTGGAGTCTTACCCGCGCCGCCCTCAACCTTCTGCACCCTTTACCACGGGCGCGAACGCTGCAACGCGGCGCGGGTGCAATATCGCCAAGCAGACCTACGCCAGACGCGCCGCCACCGAGCGTAGCGAGGCTGGGTCTTCGCCGCAGGCGGAGATGCAAAAAGGGCCACACCGAGGTGCCGTCCTTTCGTTGAGACGTTCGAAAAACCTTAGTTCTTCGCGTAGAATTCCACCACGAGGTTTGGTTCCATAACCACTGGGTATGGCACATCCGAAAGGGTTGGCGTGCGCAGGAATTCGCAAGTCAGTTTGCTGTGATCCACGTTCAGATACTCGGGCGTATCGCGCTCAGGCGAGCCAACGGCTTCCAGCACAAGGCCCATCTGGCGAGACTTCTCGCGCACGGCGATCACGTCACCCTCGTTTACGCGGTAAGAGGCGATGTTCACTTTCTTGCCATTCACGGTCACATGGCCGTGGTTTACGAACTGGCGGGCCGCAAACACAGTTGGCACAAATTTGGCACGGTAAACAACCGCATCCAACCGGCGCTCCAGCAGGCCGATCAGGTTTGCACCTGTATCACCCTTGATGCGCTCGGCATCCGCATAAATCCGGCGGAATTGCTTTTCCGTTACGTCGCCATAATAGCCCTTGAGCTTTTGCTTGGCGCGCAGCTGGGTGCCGAAATCAGAAAGCTTTTGCTTGCGGCCTTGGCCGTGCTGGCCCGGGCCATATTCGCGGCGATTAACCGGGGATTTGGGGCGGCCCCAAATGTTTTCGCCCATGCGGCGGTCAATTTTATACTTGGCAGCTGTACGTTTCGTCACGAGCTGGGTCCTTTCAAAAGGCTCCCCGAAGGGATGTTGAAAGGTGCTTTCCTAATCCGGCCTTATTACCGAATGACAGGTTTCCCCTTGCGGGGTCCACAAACACCAAAATCACCGGAGCCTTGCAGCGCCGGATGGGCGGGTTATAGTGGTTTGAAAGGGAGAGTCAAGCGCCCCTGCGCCCCAATAAAAGGATTAACACCATGCCCGCATTCACCCTTACCCAACCCCGCAACATCGCCCATTTGCGCTTTAGCAACCCGCAGGTCTCCAATGCCATGGGCGCAGCGTTCTGGGCTGATTTCCAGCCTGCCATTCTGGCCCTTTCCCAAAGCGGCAGCACGCGGGCTTTGGTGATTTCCGCCGAGGGTAAAAACTTCTGCTCGGGCATGGATATTTCCATGTTTGCCAGTGGCATTCCGACCACCGGCACGCCAACGGCGCGCGAGGCCTTCCCGCCGTTTATCCGCCAGCTTCAGGAGACCTTGAGCTGCCTCGAGGCCGCCCGCTTTCCTGTTATCGCCGCCATTCAAGGGGCCTGCATCGGCGGCGGGCTTGATCTGGTATCGGCGTGTGATATCCGCATTGCCGCGCAAGACGCCTATTTTCGCATAGAAGAAACCAATATCGGCATGATGGCCGACCTTGGCAGCCTGCAACGCCTGCCCAGGCTGATGCCCGAAGGGGTGGTGCGCGAGCTGGCCTATCTTGGCAGCACGCTCAACGCCACGCGCGGCCATGCGGTTGGCTTTGTCAACGAGATTGAAGCCGATGCCGAAGCCGCGCTCACCGCCGCGATGGACATTGCCGAACATATTGCGGCCAAGGCTCCGTTAGCCGTGGCTGGCTCGAAAGCCGCCATTACCTATGCCCGCGACCACTCCACGGCAGATGCGCTAAACTGGGCCGCCACCATGCAGACCCTTTTGTGGAACCCCGAGGATATCCAGAAAGCTGTGATGGCGCGGGCCAAAGGGAAAACATCCGTTTTTGGTGATCTGGAAAAACAACGGGATAAAATTAGCTAGCCATCTGCCTGCGAGGCGGGCCGCTTTCAGGCGGACATAATCGCCACAGCCATGATCCCCAACCCGGCATGCCCCAGCGTCCAGACAACAGAGCGGGTCAGGCCGATAGCGGTGATATAGGCGGGAATATAAGCAATGCGCGCAACAAGGAAAAGCACAGCGCCCCACCATGCAAGCCCGCTATTCAGGCCAAAATGCACCGCGAGCAAGGAGAGCGGGATAAACAGCACCATTGCCTCGTTCATATTTGCCAGCGCCCGCTTGGCGCGGCCTGCATTTATAGTGAGCGGCAAAGGCTCATCCCGCGGGCCACCGGCATGGCGCAAGGCCTTTGGCCCCAGTGCGCGGGACATGATCATGGGGGGGAGGTAAGATTGAAACAGGTAAAGCAGCAAGCTGCCCAGAATAAGCGCAACCATGGCACCCTCCATAGAAAAAGCGCGGAGCCAAAGCCCCGCGCGATAATCGCGTTTCCAGTTATAAGAGAATTTGACGCATCGACATTCGCGTTTGAGCGAAGCGAAAGGCAGCGAATGTCGATCCAAAATAAACTGGAAGCGCTTTGGTTTATTTGTTGGCTTTGAGCCATGCCATCACGGTTTCGGGCGAGCTTTCGCCATATGGGTCGTCGCCGTGGTTGTCTTCAATGCCCGGCTCCTGGAACCACGCTTCAACCACGCCATCATTAATGATCGCGGCATAGCGCCAGCTGCGCATGCCAAAGCCGATGTTGGATTTATCAACCAGCATGCCCATGTGGCGGGTGAAGACACCGGCACCGTCAGGAATAACTTTTACGTTTTCCAGCTTCTGGTCCCACGACCATTTGTTCATCACAAAGGTATCATTCACCGACATCACGTAGATCTCGTCAATGCCCTCGGCCGCAAAATCCGCCGCGCCCTTTTCATAGCCCGGAAGCTGGTAAGTGGAGCAGGTTGGCGTAAACGCGCCGGGCAGCGAAAACAGGATCACCCGCTTGCCTTTGAAGAAGTCATCAGTGGTTTTGTCTTCCCACTTGAACGGGTTGTCGCCGCCAATGCTTTCGTCGCGCACGCGCGTGTGGAAAGTAACCTGAGGCAAAGTTACGCCAGCTTTCATAATCGTATTCCTTTGATGTTGGGTTTGTGTTTGTTGCTAAAAATCCAGTTGAAGCATTCTTATTTGAATTTTTGCATGCGTTCAAACCTAAAAAGGCCGCTTCGGTGAAAAAGCGGCCCCTTTTGATAACATGTGAGGCCTAGTCAGAGGCGCGTGTCAGCCCCGCCTTAAAAACGATGCCCGCCGCCGCGCCGCCAATCAGCGGGGCCGCGATAAATACCCACAGATCCGCCAACGCTTTGGTCCCTGCAAAAAGGGCAGGCCCGATTGAACGCGCAGGATTCACCGAAACGCCGGTGACGTTGATGCCAACCATGTGGATGCCGGCCAGTGTCAGGCCAATCGCTAAACCGGCCATCATCGCAGGTGATCCTTCCTGAGTTGCGCCCAAAATGACGGTGACAAAGACGAATGTCGCCACCAGTTCAAACATCAGGGCGGCGGTCAGAGTGTATTCGCCCAGATACTCAGCGCCAAATCCGTTCTGGCCCAATCCGTTTGCCGCCACTGTGTAATCTGCCTTGCCGGTGGCAATCAGCATAACAACCAGTGCTGCAACGGTGGCACCGCCAATTTGCGCGATGGAATACGAGATGAATTCAGAGAAAGTCATCCGCCCAGCAGTCACCATGCCCAAAGATACGGCGGGGTTCAGATGTGCGCCGGAAATCGCGCCGATTGAATAGGCGGCAGCGACAATCGAGATACCAAATGCCAGCGAAATGCCCAGCATTCCAATCTGCTCCCCCATCAAAACAGCCGACCCGACCCCGAAAAATACCAGTATAAATGTGCCGAACGCCTCTGCGATCATTTTTTTCATTGGTTGAACTCCCTCGTGAACTTGTTACTTAGTTTCTATGACCAGTCGCTTTGTTAAGGCTTGCTCTGGTCTGTCACTTGTTAACGCCTATACTGCCGCTAAATTAGGGGAATATCCGATGCGAGACCTCAAAATTCCGGAACAGCGCCATCCTGAGAAGGCACGTAAGCCGGATAATGCACAGCCGAAAAAACCCAGCTGGATACGTGTGCGGGCACCGGGCGGCGCGGGCTATGCCGAGACGCACAAGATTATGCGCGAGCATGGGCTGGTGACGGTGTGCGAGGAAGCTGGCTGTCCAAACGTTGGCGAATGCTGGAATCAGGGCCACGCCACCATGATGATCATGGGCGAGGTTTGCACGCGGGCATGCAGCTTTTGCAACATCGCCACGGGGAAACCCCCCGAAGATCTGGATGTGTTCGAGCCGGGCCGCGTTGCGGATGCGGTGAAAAAACTGGGCCTGAAACATGTGGTGATCACGTCGGTTGATCGCGATGACATTCAGGATGGAGGGGCCGAACATTTCGCCCAAACCATTCGCGCCATTCGCCGTCAATCGCCTGAAACCACGATTGAAATCCTGACCCCAGATTTCCTGAAATGTGCGCCCGAAGTGCTGGAAATTGTGGTAGCGGCCAAGCCTGACGTCTTTAACCACAATCTGGAAACCGTGCCGGGGCTGTATCCCGAAGTGCGGGCAGGGGCGCGGTATTTTCATTCCTTGCGTCTGTTGCAACGGGTCAAGGAAATCGACCCGACCATGTTCACCAAATCCGGCATCATGGTTGGGCTGGGTGAAGACGCGCTGGCGGTGCGGCAAGTGATGGATGATATGCGCGCAGCAGATGTGGATTTTCTGACCATCGGGCAGTATTTGCAGCCCACGCCGAAACACCACGCGGTGGAACGGTTTGTAACACCGGAAGAATTCAAATCCTACGAGAAAGCCGCCTATGGCAAAGGCTTTTTGATGGTATCGGCCACACCGCTGACCCGCAGCTCGTACCATGCTGGCGACGACTTTGCCCAATTACGGGCGGCGCGGTTGGCAAAACTGGACCAAGGTTAACTGTTCTCATTGACATAATCCGCCCTGCAACCCTTAATGATTTTGACAATTGCTAAGGGAGTATGAACAATGACACATCTGACAAGACGCCAATCGTTGGCCCTGATGGGGGGCGTAATGGCGGCCCCATTGATTCCGGCACCAGCATTTGCCGGCACCACAATGAAGGTAGGTGCTCTGCGCTTTACCAGCCACTCGGCCAGCTTTGTCGCGTTTGAGAAGGGCTATTTCGCCGAGGAAGGGCTGGACGTGGAATTCGAGTTTTTCCAGGCCGCACAGCCGATGGCCGTGGCAATTGCATCAGGTGATGTCGATTACGCTGTCACCGCGATTTCCGGCGGGTTGGTTTCGCTGGCCGAAAAGGGTGCGGCCAAGGTGATCGGCGGAGCGTTGAGCGAGGAAGACGGCATTGACGGGCAGAAAATTCTGGCGTCAGTCGCTGCATTTGACGCTGGCCTGACCGACCCAAGCATGCTGGACGGCAAATCATTCGGCATGACACAAGCCGGATCGTCGTTCCATTATATGGGCGCACAAATTGCGGCAAAAGAAGGTGTCAGCCTGAAATTCAAACCACTGAACAAGGTGGGTGCCATTATCGGTGCACTGAAATCCGGCCAGATTGATGCATGGTCGATTGTGCCGCATATCGCCAAGGGGTTGGCGGGCGCAGGTAAGGTTAAAATCATCGGGAATGTGTCTGATTATATTCCAAATTATCAGGTTACAACCGTATTCACCTCCGCCAAAAATGCCGCTGACGAACGTGGCCGAACCGAGGCATTCTTGCGGGCGTTTTCGCGCGGCGCTGATGATTTCAACGCAGCACTGGTCGACAAAACCGCCGGTGACGATGCCGCGATGGAAATGGTCAATCTTGTGCATAAATATGTTTATGCCGACAAGCCGATTGAAAAGGCCGAAAAATCCATTCGCAATGGCGCGATGCGGATCAATGCGGGGGCAGCATTGAATGCAACATCCGTTAAGGACCAACTGGATTGGTTCAAGGCCGAAGGTATGGTCAAGGACAGCGTAACATATGAAACGCTGGTTGATGATTCATACGTCAAAACCATCATGTAAACGGACGGGGGCCAGCGATGGCCCCCACAACCACATGGATCTGAAAATTGACGCCCTGACGCACCGCTATGGCGAAATCGAGGTGCTTGCAGATATCAATCTGGGAATCCCCACGGGGCGCATTGTTTGCGTGGTGGGGCCATCTGGCTGTGGTAAATCCACCTTATTGCGGTTCATTGGCGGGCTGGAACGCCCGACCGAGGGCCAAGTGTTGCAGCTGTCCGCGCCACCGGCTAACAGCCTAAATCCGTTTACCTTTGTATTTCAGGACTTTGCGCTGCTGCCTTGGCGCACTGTGGATGGCAATGTGCGGCTGGTGCTAGAGGATCACGGGCTGGGCAAGCCTGAAATGGATAGCATCATCGCAGATGTGCTGGAGCGCACCAAGCTAACAGATTTCGCCGATGCTTTGCCTAAAAACCTGTCGGGCGGTATGAAACAGCGTGTAGCGATTGCGCGGGCGCTGGCGGTTCGCCCAGCCGTGTGGCTGATGGACGAACCGCTGTCTGCGCTGGACGCACAAACCCGCGAATTGCTGATGGATGATCTGGTTGGCCTGTGGCTGCGCCAGCCGTTCACGGCTGTTTACGTCACCCATAATCTGGCCGAGGCCGTGCGCCTTGGCCATCGCATCGTGGTGCTGACGCGCCGCCCCGGGGCTGTGCGCAAAGTGATCGACATTGATCTGCCGTTAGAAAAACGCCGCGCGAATGATCCGGCCTTGGCCAAGATCGAGCAAGAGCTGTGGAATCTGATGCGCGACGAGGCGATGGCTGCTGATCAGGAGCTGATCGTATGAGCAATCCTGTCCCGTATCGAGGTGGCGGATTCAGACCCAAACGCATTCGTGGCATTGGCCTGATCGTGTTCATCGCCCTGCTATTGATCGCCGAATGGGGCACGCGGGCAGGGTGGATCACCAACCTGACCCTGCCGCGCCCCTCGGATGTGATCCGCACCCTTTACGAGTTGGCAGCGTCTGGCCTGTTATGGACCCATCTTAGCCTGTCACTGGGCCGCTTGGCCGTTGGCGCATTCTTGGGGGCGGGCTTTGGCGTGCTGGTCGGGCTTGGTATCGGGCTGTTCAGTTATATGCGGGCCGGATTGGTACCGCTGGTCGCCGCCCTGTTCCCGATCCCCAAAATCGCGCTGTTGCCGCTGTTTGTCATCTGGTTCGGCATTGACGAGATGTCGAAATACGCGCTGATCGCCTTTGGCACCTTCACCCCCACCGTGGTCGCCACCTATGGCGCGGTCGACAACGTGGACCGCACATTGATCAGCATGGGCCAGAGTTTCGGGCTGTCCCGCGTCAGTATCATTCGCAAAATCGTGCTGCCAGGGGCCATGCCCGGTATCCTGTCGGGGCTGCGGATTTCATTGGCAATTGCCATCATCCTGTTGACTGCAGCCGAAATGATCGGGGCAGAATACGGCATAGGTGCCTACATCCTGCAGGCCGGTGCGCTCTATGATCTGGAGCGGCTGTTTGCGGGGGTGACGATATTGTCGATCCTCGGGGTTACGCTTAGTTTCGTGCTGGGCAAGGTCGAGGCCAAGGTGCTGCGCTGGCGCATCTAGTCTGTTAGAATGCCTGCCGCCAATAATTCGGCTCTGTCGGGAAACCAGATATCCTGATGTGCGGCCTGAAACATGGTTGATATAAACCCATCCGACACCCCGCGCGATTTGAAATAGGCGCGGTCCTTTTCCTGTTCCTCAACCGTATCCAGAAATTGGACGCCACTGGTTTGCAGATACTGGTGAAAACCAATCTGTCCGCCATCCTGTAAATGACGCCGCTTGCCAGCCAGAAAAATCAGCGTGCAGGCCGAGGCACAGCGCCCCACAACTTCGGTATTTATTTCATGTGATATCAATGCATTGGCAATGGCGCGGGCGGCAAATATCCGCCCGCCATCACTGTTCAATCGCACCTTTGTATAGGCCACATCAGGCCTATCCAGAAGGGTACGCAACGCGGTGTTGGTTCGAAACCCGATGAAGCCCTCAATCAGGATGGTATCGCCACGCACCTCTAGGTCAAACGATTGCGGGTCAGCGGGCGGGTTGGCCCCTGATGTGGTGAAAATCAGCGAGGTCAGATCAACCGCCATCACCAGTACGGCCCCAAGGGATGCGCCATAGCTGCCCCAATACAGGATCATATCACCGCCCCCTTTCAGGGTGCGCTCAACGGATCGCAATGTGCCGGTGATCTGCCAGATTAACACGGCAATAGCGATCACAATGATCAAAACAACAATCGCAACGGGAAGAGGCTGTGGCAAGACCCCAAACAGCACATGCAGGACGATGCCAAGCCCGATCAAGACCCCGATCAGGGACAGGAGAGTTGGATGCTTCCCGCGCCAATGGTTGAGTGCAAATAGAACCATTAAACCAGTTTAGTGGTTCTATTTGGAAAAGTCAGCCGCCCCGTTCTTGACTGCACTAGATTAGCGGGGGATTCGGTTGCGGCGCGGCAACTCCATTTGCAACCAGTCGGGCACGCCGATCCAGCGTTCGATGGCAAACAGGATTAGACAGATCACAATAATCCCGATCACCAGTTTTACCCGTTTTTCACCAGGTGGTTTTCTGGCCCATTTGGACATTCGCAACAGATGGCGCGGGTTCAGCATGGGTTCTTTTACCTGATCCTGCCAGAAAACACATCCCTTTTGGCCAACGAAATTCACACGCTGGCCAATGCAGCCGTCCTAGAACCGCCAGCCCACCATAACTTCGTAAAATGGGTTCGACCCTGATGAATCCGTATCCACAACACTGGCCTTGACGTAGGCCTTCGCTAGGAAGTCGTACTGAACCCCGATTCCGTAGACATTGAGTCCGCCGCCGGACTTAATATGCCCCAATGAACCGGTCAGTGTCAGGTTGTCTAGGATATTGTAATCCAGATAAGCGGTTGTCAGTGCTGTCTCGGAGGTTCCGTTCCAGTCGGAATAAGAAATCCCAGCCGTCACCTTATCCCAATATCCTTCGGCACCAATGCGATATTTAGTTATATTGGAGGTTGTCGAAGAGAGATGTTCTGCCCCGCCATACAGCATAAAATCCACCATGCTGCTAGGCCCAGCGAAGGTGTGGTTGGCGGCGATGGCAAATGAATCTACGCCTCCGGATGGCGCGTCGATGTAATGATAGGATGCGCCTACTTTGGTGTTGCCAAAGCTACCATCATAGCGCAGGCCATAGATCTGCTCGCTGTTATAAAGATAAAACGAGCCAGAAAGTGATGCTTCAACGGTGTGAATCTCTAAATCAACCGAGGTGTTGTTGGCAAACTTGTGTTCCGGAAGATAGCCACGATCCAGAACCGAACGTGGAACACCAAGCGAGAATTTACCGATGCCGGTGGCCAGTTCGATTGCCGGATACAGGGCGGAGTTGTCGTTCCCAGAGACACCATAAGCATCAATCCCTAGATTAAATCCAAACCCAATCCCGTTTGCACCAGATAACGGTGCGAACCCCATATCGGTATCTATGCGATATAGGCCGCCGTCTGTTGAGCTTGAATCAAAATACCCGAGTTCGCCGTAGCCGGTGATATAAAAGCGGTCTCCGCCTACAGATGATTGGGCAAAAGCGCCCGTTGCGGCCACTAAGCTGGCGCCGATTACATATGCAGTAAACTGTTTCATCAACATTTCCTCCATCATTTTATAATCGCGCTTCCGCAAGCCAATTATACACGAGTATACGCAAAGGGAGAATGACATGGATCAGGAATGCGCACTTTGTCAAAGTAGGGCTGGTTGCAATGGCAAGGGCCGGAGATGCCACAGCGCAAAACATTATGGGGGCCGCCTATAATGATGGTCACGGGGTCGAGAAAAATACCAGCACCTCGATTGAATGGTTTTCAAAGTCAGCGGCACAGGGGAATGCCAAGGCACAGTATAATCTGGGCGGATTGTATCTGCTTGAGGAAGAATCCCGCGCGCCAGACTATCAAAACGCAATTGAGTATCTAAAGATGGCAATGGCGCAGGATTATGCGTCTGCGTTTATGCTCAGGGGGCAGGATGATCCGGCTTGGCTTTGATCAGGAACCTGATCCGGCGGGTGCAATCCCGTTTTTCCAAAAGGCGCTTGACCTTGGCAATGGTCCGGCCGGAAACGATCTGGCGGAAATGTTTCGCACTGGCGAAGGTGTCGATATGGATGAAACCAGGGCTCGGGAATTTTACAGGCAAGCCGCGGCGACAGGGTATGCTTTGGCAATCGGAAATCTGGGGGTAATGCATCAATACGGAGTGGGCGGCCCGCGTGATGTTGTTGCCGCATATGTATTACTGGCCCGTGCCGCTGATATGGGTGATCGCAGTTCACAGGTGAATCTGGCTGAATTCGTTGCAGAGGTGCCTGGGTATTGGGGCCGCGATATTAACCGTGACTGGTCCTATTCCTTGTGTCTGGGTGCAGTTCAGAACGCGGAGGCCGACAAAGCCGACAGTTATAGCGAAAGATGCGAGGTGTTGGCGGAAAGCCTAACGCCAGAGGAAAAACGAAAGGCAAGTGAAGTGGCTGGAATGCAACTCCGTTAAATCAGGTAAACCGCACTTTGCCGATGTAGGGCAGGTTGCGGTTCCTCTGGGCAAAGTCGATCCCGTAGCCAACTACAAATTCATCAGGGATTTCAAAACCGACCCAGTCGGCGTTAATGTCGACCTCACGGCGCGACTGCTTGTTCAGCAGGGCGATGGTTTTCAGGTGTGCGGGCTTGCGGGCTTTTAGCAACCCGACCACATGTTTCAGGGTAAAACCGGTGTCGACAATATCCTCGACCAACAGCACATCGCGCCCGCCGATCTTGCCACGCAAATCCTTCATGATCCGCACTTCGCGGCTGGATTCCATACTGTCGCCATAGGATGTGGCCTCTAGAAAGTCCACCTCGACCGGCAAGTCCAGCTCGCGCACGAGGTCCGCGATAAACACGAATGATCCGCGCAACAGGCCAACCACCACCAGTTTGTCCGTGCCGTCAAAAGCATCATGTATCTCGCGGGCGAGGTCTTCGATCCGGGCGGCAATAGTTTTGGCCGAGATCATTTCGTCGATGACATAGGGTCGCGTTGGCATGTGTGGTCCCTTGAATTAACCTAATGAACATACTTAATGGCACAAAACCGGTTTAAGGGAATAGGACAAAATGCCAACGCAAGGTGAAAAGAAGGTCGTTCCGTATACCGCAGCGCAAATGTATGCACTGGCCGCTGACGTTATATCCTACCCAAAGTTCCTGCCATGGATATCGGCAGCCCGCATTCGGTCGCGCAAGGAGATGGGCGATTACGAATTGCTCGAGGCGGATCTGGTGATTTCATTCAAGGTGTTTAGGGAACGGTTTGGCAGTACTGTCAAGCTGTCCGAAGCCGCCAAAACCATAGATACCGAATATCTGGATGGGCCGTTCAAATACCTGAAATCCAACTGGTCATTTACCGATCAGGAGCAGGGCGGATGCGAGGTGGATTTCTTTGTCGATTTTGAATTTAAGAACGCGATTTTGCAAAAGCTGATCGGTGTGGTGTTTGATCAGGCCATGCGCAAAACCATGCGCGCGTTCGAGGACCGCGCCAAGGTTTTATACGGCTAGGCCCGCAGCAACATTTCCAACGCATGATCCCGCGCTGCCGTGCGCACCTGCGCCCGCCCTAAAGCGCCAAACTCGACTGTTTCCAGATGTATGGGATGCCCTGCCTTGGCTAAACCAAAACAAACGCGTCCCTCGGGTTTATGCTCGGACGGGCCAGGACCGGCGATACCGGTGATGGATATTGCAAGCGTTGCTGTGGAATGACGCAGCACCCCCTCGGCCATCTGTTGCGCCACCTGTTCCGAAACAGCCCCATGCACGTCCAGCATCGTTGCCGACACTCCCAGCATGTCGATCTTGGAGGCATTGGAATAGGTCACAAACCCACGTTCAAACACATCCGACGATCCCGCCACATCGGTCAGGGCCGCCGCCAACATGCCTCCGGTGCAACTCTCGGCGGTTGCCACTGTCCACCCTTTAGTGCGGCAGGCTGTCAGAACATCGCCAGCTAGGCTCATTGCATCAAAATCCCGTGGCTGAATGCGGCCGCACCTGCCACCACAATCGCCGCCATTACCCCCGCGATCACGTCATCAAACATCACCCCGAAGGCAGTGGATTTACGATCTGCCCAGCCCACAGGACCGGGCTTCCAGATGTCAAACAGCCGGAACAACAGGAACGCCGCGATCCAGCCGGGGTAGGGAAACACCCAAGGGTCAACGCCCGCATGCCACAATCCGCCCGACAGGGGCAACAGCGCGATCCACTGGCCTGCGACCTCGTCAATCACGATCTCGCTTGGGTCGTGGTCATCCTTGCCGCGGGTTTCGGCGGCTGTGGCCCACCAGCCGATAAAAAACACTGCTATGGTGGCGACCAGAAGTGCCGGAAAACCACCTGCGACATGGATCAGGTAGCCAACAGGAATTGCGGCGGCGGACCCCCAAGTGCCAGGGGCAGGGCGGATCAATCCGACATAGAAAAAAGTTGCGATCAGTTTGCTCATGTTTTCACCAATGTTACCGTTGCGATTGCCGCAATGCCCTCGCCGCGCCCCGTGAACCCCAATCGTTCAGACGTGGTTGCCTTCACACTCACGCGCCCCACATTCATTCCCATGATCCGCGCCATTTGCTCGCGCATTGCCACCGCATGCGGGCCGATCTTTGGCATCTCGCAAATCAGGGTGCAATCGGCGTTGGAAATAGTGAACCCGTGATCCGCTGCCATCGCAACCGCATGTTTCAGAAAGATATGCGAGGCTGCCCCCTTCCATTGCGGATCAGACGGCGGGAAATGCTGACCAATGTCGCCCATCGCCAATGCGCCGTAGATCGCATCTGTCACGGCGTGCATGCCGACATCGGCGTCCGAATGGCCATCCAACCCGTGATCATGCGGCACAGATATGCCGCACAGCACCACATGGTCACCGCTGCAAAACCGGTGCACATCAAACCCGTTGCCCAGCCGTATATCCATATCCTGCTCCAGTTGTTTTTCTGCGCGGGCAAGGTCGCCGGCAAGGGTGATTTTCAGGTTCGCCTCGTCCCCCGCCACAATCGCTACGTCCATCCCGTGTGCCAAAGCAACCTCGACATCATCGGCAGCCCCGCCGACGTGCGCCGCATGGGCCGCCACGATGTCCTTCAGGCGAAACCCTTGCGGTGTTTGGGCACGAAACAGCCCGTCGCGCGGGTGGGGGGCGGTTACCTTGCCATCCACGCCGCGCCACAGCGCATCGGTTACTGTCAGGGCAGGGGCGGCCCCCGCGTGCGTCTTTAGCGCCGCCAGAACTTCGGTGATGATCCGCGCCGAAACCAAGGGCCGCGCCCCATCATGGATCAGCACATTGTCCATACCCGCCGCCGCCGCCAGCCCCGCCTGAACCGAAGCATCGCGCGTGCCCCCGCCATTGACAATTTTAATATCGGGCAGCGGGGTAAGCCTTGCCTGAAGAGACATATCCGCAGAGTTCAGGACCACAATGATCCGATCTATCTTTGGGTGGGTTGCGAAGGCATCAATCGTATGTGCCAGAACGGCACGGCCCTTCAGGGGCTGGAACTGTTTGGGAATATCCCCTCCGGCACGAATGCCACGCCCTGCGGCGACGATGATAGCGGCTGTTTTCATATCAGGTGGTTTAGGTTTTTGCACCGCTACTGGCAAGGTGTGGCAAGAATTGTTCAACAATTCTTATTCAAAATCTTTCAAAGATTTTGGGTCAGCGCCTAACGGTCAGCTTGATTTGCCTTTTACCGGTTTCACGGCTAATCAGGGACTTGCTGCACAAGGATTAGGCATTTGACTATTAAACTGGCAAATATCACGCTGGATCATCCGGTTTTCCTGGCCCCGCTGGCCGGAATTACCGATTTGCCGTTTCGTCGGATGGTGTCGCGCTTTGGTGCGGGGCTGGTGGTCAGCGAAATGATCGCCAGCCACGACATGCTGGAAGGCAAACCAGGTGTGCGGGAACGGGCCGAACTGGGGCTGGCCGAGGAAAACACCGCCGTGCAACTGGCGGGCCGCGAAGTCGGGCCAATGGCCGAGGCCGCCCGCATGGTGGCCGATAACGGGGCACGGATTATCGACATCAACATGGGGTGTCCGGCCAAAAAGGTGGTGAGCGGGTATTCTGGGTCTGCCTTGATGCGCGATCTGGACCATGCGCTGCGCCTGATCGAGGCGGTGGTCGATGCCGTCGATGTTCCGGTGACGTTGAAAACACGGCTGGGGTGGGATGATATCACATTGAACGCACCTGATCTGGCGCGCCGTGCGGCGGGGGCGGGGGTGCAAATGATCACCATCCACGGGCGCACGCGGTGCCAGTTTTACAAAGGGCGAGCGGATTGGGCGGCGATTGCGGCTGTTAAGCAAGCTGTCGACATCCCAGTGATCGCCAATGGAGATATTGTCGACACGGCTACGGCCCGCGCGGCCCTTGAGGCCTCTGGCGCGAACGGGGTGATGATCGGGCGCGGCGCACAAGGCGCACCTTGGCGGTTGGCGCAGGTTGCGGCGGGATTATACGGCACGGATGCGCCAGATATTCCGGTTGGTTCTGATCTGGTTGATCTGGTTACGGCCCATTACGAGGACATGCTGGCGTTTTACGGCACCATCCTAGGCAACCGCATGGCCCGTAAGCATCTGGGCTGGTATATGGACGGGGTTGGCACCAACCCAACTTTGCGCAAATCCGTGTTAACCGAACATGATCCAGCAGTTGTTTTGCGCCTGCTTCCGGACGCGATAGCAGGCGAACGGGTGGCAGCATGAGGTTCGAGGTGCTTTGGAATGCTCTGCCAAATCCGGCCTTTCTGATTGATCCGGCGAATATGATCACGGCTGTAAATCCGGCAGCCGAAGGGTTCCTGAATGTATCGGCCAAATCGTTAAGTGGTGCGCGATGCGTGGATAAAATAACGGTGGCCGCCCCATTGGAGGAATCATTTCAACGGGTGCGGCGCAATCACAGCCCGCTGTTTATCAATGATGTGGATGTCGGACGTGATCCGGTGCGCTGCAACATCCAGATCGCGCCGATGTCACGCGATGACCCGCGCCTGTTACTTATCATTACGCCGCGCCAGAACAAGGAACGCGCGGGGCGCAATACGGCGTCGAAATCGGCCGCAAAGTCGGCGATTGGCATGGCCGAAATGCTGGCGCATGAAATCAAGAATCCGCTGGCAGGGATCACTGGTGCAGCGCAGCTTTTAGCAATGAACCTACCCAAGCAAGACATTGAAATGACAGACCTTATTGTGTCCGAGGCACGACGCATTGTGGCGTTGCTGGATCAGGTTGAGCAATTTGGCAACCTTAGCCCGCCCAACCGGATCGCGGTGAATATCCACGATGTTGTGGACCGTGCCCGCAAGTCGGCGCAGGTCGGTTTTGCGGCACATATGCAGATACTCGAGGACTATGACCCGTCATTGCCCGACACATGGGCCGATGCGGACCAGTTGATACAGGTGGTGGCGAACCTGCTGAAAAATGCTGCCGAGGCAGCGGGTAAAATGGGGGGCATAATCCGTCTCCGCACCTCGTTTGACAATGGTCTGCGGTTGCGTCGATCCGATGGCACGGGCGCACCTTTACCGATCCTGCTGGAAATCATTGATGACGGACCGGGCCTGCCGCCCGACATCGCCGCCGAGGTGTTCGATCCGTTCGTATCGGGGCGTGAAAACGGCACCGGCCTTCGGCTGGCGCTGGTGTCGAAAATCATTACCGAACACGAGGGGTGGGTGTCGGTCGATTCAAAACCAGGCCGCACGGCGTTTCGCATATCATTGCCCAAAGCCCCGTTAATCAAAGGAGCCACTTAAATGGATGGCACAGTTCTGATCGCGGATGACGACCGCACGATCCGCACGGTTTTAACCCAAGCCTTTACGCGGGCAGGTTGCAAGGTGCATGCCACTTCATCCCTTGTAACGTTGATGCGCTGGGTGGCCGAGGGCAAGGGCGATCTGGTGATTTCGGATGTGGTGATGCCGGATGGAAACGGGCTGGAAATGTTGCCGGAAATTGCGGCCTTGCGCGACGGGCTGCCGGTGATTGTGATTTCAGCGCAAAACACCATTATGACGGCGATCAAGGCGACCGAGGCCAAAGCATTTGATTATTTACCAAAGCCGTTTGATCTGCCCGATCTGATGAAACGATCCGCGCGGGCCTTGGCGATGCAGCGGCGGGTTGATGTGCCCGCCAACCGTTCTGAGAATGACACCAGCGAGTTACCACTGGTTGGCCGGACTGGCGTTATGCAAGAGCTGTATCGTCTGATTGCGCGGATTGTAAACGGTGATCTGGCGGTGCTGATCACTGGTGAAAGCGGCACGGGAAAGTCGCTGATTGCCCGCACAATCCACGATTTTAGTGACCGGCGTGCGCTGCCGTTTGTGGTTGTGGGGGCTATTGATATGGGGGGCACTGACGGGTTGGACCGGATGCTGGCCCGCGCTGGCACGGGCACGATTGTGTTTGACGAAGTTGGAGATCTGGATTTGTCGGCGCAGGGGCAAATCGCGCGCCTGATGGACCGTCTGGGCGATAACGCACCGCGCATTATGGCCACATCGCAGGCGGATCTGGCGGAAAAAATGGAGGCAGGCAATTTTCGTCAGGATTTGTTTTACCGGCTGAACGGAGTCGGATTGCAAGTGCCAGCATTGCGCGACAGGGTTGATGACATTGCACTGCTGGCGGCGTTTTTTCTGGGTCGCGCTGCGGCGGACGGTGGCGAGGTGCACCACCTGTCGAATGATGCGCAAAAACTGATGCTAAGCTACAGTTGGCCCGGCAATGTGCGCCAGCTGGAAAATTGTTTGCGCCGCCTAGGGGTGACCAGCGGGCAGGCCGAAATTTCACTGACCGAGGTCGAGACGGCGCTTGGCGGGCAGCCAGCGGTGGAGCCTGTGATTGACCAGCGCCAGGGCGACAAGCTGGCGGCGTCTATCGCGCGGCATTTGCAACGGTATTTTGACCTGCACGTCGGGGCCTTGCCGCCGCCCGGCCTTTATGCGCGGATATTGCACGAGATGGAGTTGCCGTTGCTGGAAATCGCGCTGGATGCCACAGGCGGCAATCAGGCCAAATGCGCCGATCTTTTGGGCATCAACCGAAATACCTTGCGTAAGAAGATTTCCGACCTCGATATTCGCGTGACACGGCGGCGCAAATTGATGTAAAAGAGCAACATCAAGCGTGGCCCGAAGGCACCAGCCGGAATGAGGCCACAAAATATGGTGGTTCGCCGCACATGCGGCACAGCGGAAAGCAGGCAACAGGTGGCAAGCCCTGCCAGAATTGCAACACTGGAAAAACTAAGCCGTTTGCGGCGCAAAAGACGTGTGCAAAACGCGGCGACGTTAAGTTTGGTCATCCTTGGACCGGTTCTGACCATTGCCACATTCATCGTCCTTGGCCCGCTCGACAAAGGGGCTGCCTCCTCCAGTTTGCGCCTGATTCTACTAACCGATGTTGTCTATACCCTTGTGGTTGCGGCGCTGGTTTTGCAGCGCGTGGCGCGGATGATATCGGCAAGGCGTGCGCGTTCGGCGGGTTCCCGCCTGCACCTGCGCCTGACCGGCGTCTTTGCCTTGGTCGCGCTGATCCCCACAGTGCTTGTGGCTGTGTTTGCGGTTCTAACGGTCAACGTCGGGCTAGAGGGGTGGTTTTCGGAACGGGTGCGACAGGTGGTTGGCACGTCGCTGGCCGCTGCCGAATCTTATGAAAATGAGCACCGGCGCGACCTGATACAGGACGCCGAAGCGCTGGCGTCGTACCTGAATCTTGCCAACCAGTCGACGTTTTTCCTAAGCGACGGGAATTTGCGTGAATTGCTGACCCAAGGGCAATTGCAAGTCCAACGCGGTCTGCGCGAGGCCTATGTGATAGATGGCGGCGCCGAATTGCGGGCGCGGGGCGAACGGTCGTACCTGTTTGATTTCGAGGCCCCGACACCGCAGGATATTGCCGCTGCGGACGAGGGCGAAGTTGTGGTCATTCAGGACTGGGACAACAACGAATTTCGCGCCCTTGTGAAATTGAGCGCCTATGTTGACCGCTATCTGTATATTTCGCGCAATGTGGACGGCAATATCCTGAACCTGCTGGATGACACCAAAGAAACCGCCACACTATATCAACAGCTAGAGAGCGAGCGTGGTAAGATTCTGTTTGAATTTGGTCTGCTCTATATCGGATTTGCGGTGATCCTGATTTTGGCGGCAATCTGGCTGGGTCTGTGGTTTGCCGAAGGTCTGTCGCGCCCTGTTGGGCGTTTGGCTGGGGCGGCGCAACAGGTCGGAACCGGTGATCTGGACGTTCAGGTGATCGAGGAAGACGGCGATGATGAAATTGCCATGCTGGGGCGTTATTTCAACCAGATGACACGCCAATTGAAGGGACAGCGCGATACATTGCTGCAAAACACCCGCCAGATTGAACGCCGCCGCCGCTTGTTTGATTCTGTGCTGTCGTCGGTTGCATCTGGTGTTGTCGGACTGGGTGCTGACGGCAAGGTAACGTTCGTGAACCGGTCGGCCGAACGCCTGCTGGCGCTGCCGGACGAACAATCGGGCGATATCAGCGTTGCGGTGCCGGAATTTGGTCCGCTGTTGCAACGGTTGCGCAACAGAAATACCGAAGTCGCACAAGAAGAGATCAAGCTGTCGCGCGACGGGGCTATGGAAAACCTGCTGGTGCGCATCAGCACACGGCGCAATGAGGCAGGCAACCTTGAGGGCTATGTGATTGCCTTTGATGATGTCACCGATCTGGTATCGGCCCAGCGGATGGCAGCCTGGGGTGACGTGGCCCGTCGCATTGCCCACGAGATCAAGAACCCGCTGACCCCGATCCAGCTGTCGGCAGAACGGCTGAAACGCAAGTTTGGCCCATTGGTCGGGGATCAGGTCGATACACTGGACCAATACACCGATGTGATCATCCGCCAGACCGGCGATTTACGCCGCATCGTTGACGAGTTTTCAAAATTCGCACGGATGCCCGAACCGGAATTACGCAGCCATGATTTGGCGGCGGTTGTACGGGACGCCGTGGTGTTGCAGGAAGCCGCAATGCCGGATGTGGCGCTGCAGGTGGATTTACCCGATGCCCCCGTGATGGCAGATCTGGACGCGACAATGATTTCACAGGCGATGGTGAACTTGATCAAGAACGCAGGGGAAGCCATTGAAAGCTATGTTGAAAAGGGGGCGCCAGAAGGGTATTCACCGGAAATTCATGTGAACATGCGCGTTCTGGATACGATGATAGCCGTTGATATATCGGACAACGGCATTGGCCTGCCCGAAGATCGCGCCCGCCTGTTTGAGCCCTATGTGACAACCCGCGAGGCGGGCACTGGGCTGGGCTTGCCGATCGTGAAAAAGATAATAGAGGAGCACGGCGGCACTTTGGTGCTGGTAGATGCCGAACAATTCAATGGAAACGCGCATCACGGTGCGCGTGCGGAAATACGGTTGCCAGCCTCGCTTAGTTTGGCGGCACAAACCGAAACGAAAATGGCTATATGAGGTGGAGCAGCATGAGTGATATTCTAATTGTCGATGATGAACGCGATATTCGCGAACTGATTTCCGACATCCTGAAAGACGAGGGGTATACCACACGCCTGGCCGGAAATTCGGATGGGTGTATGGCCGAGGTCAACGCAGCACCACCTGCGCTGATGATCCTCGATATCTGGCTAAAAGACAGCCAAATGGACGGTATCGACATTCTGAAAACCGTCAAACGTGACAACCCCGATATTCCAGTGGTGATTATTTCGGGTCATGGCAACATTGAAATTGCTGTGGCCGCGATCAAACAGGGTGCGTATGATTTCATCGAAAAACCGTTTAATATTGATCAGTTGATGGTGGTTGTGGCTCGCGCTATGGAAACGTCACGTCTGCGCCGCGAAAACAGCGAATTGCGCCGTGGTGATCTGACATCTTCCGAAATGTTGGGCGATAGTGCTTCCTTCAAGGCTTTGAAATCCAATCTGGACAAAGTGACCAATTCCAATGGCCGCGTGATGCTGACGGGGCCAGCGGGGGCGGGCAAAGAAGTGGCCGCGCGGTATATCCACGCCAATTCCAACCGTTCATCCGCGCCATTCATATCGGTGAACTCGGCCTCGATTGAACCTGAACGGATGGAGGAAGTTCTGTTTGGCCGCGAAAGTAGCGAGCGCGGCGTTGAGCCAGGTCTGTTAGAACAGGCCCACGGCGGGGTTTTGTATTTTGACGAGGTGGCAGATATGCCGTTGGGCACGCAATCCAAAATACTGCGGGTGCTGGTGGACCAACAGTTCCAACGGGTCGGTGGCAGTGATAATGTGCGCGTCGATATTAGGGTAATATCCAGCACAAACAGAATGTTATCCGACGAAATTGCTGCTGGTAGGTTTCGTGAAGAGCTGTTCCATCGTTTGAATGTGGTGCCGATCCTTGTGCCCTCGCTTGAGGAACGCCGCGAGGATATTCCATTGTTGGCAATCCATTTCATCGAGGAATTGAACAAAGCCCACGGGTTGCCATTGCGGGAGCTGTCCAAAGATGCCGAGGCATTGATGCAAACCATGCAATGGCCAGGAAATGTACGCCAACTAAAGAATGTGGTTGAGCGGGTGCTGATACTGGGGGCCGATAGCGGCCCGATCACCGCCAAAGAATTGCCATCCCCCGAGGATACCTCGCAATCCGAGGGGCGGGTTGTGCTGTCGTCAGGTCTGGCCACATTACCCCTGCGCGAAGCCCGCGAATTGTTTGAACGCGAATACCTGATGACCCAGATCAACCGCTTTGGTGGCAACATCAGCCGCACCGCCAGTTTCGTCGGGATGGAGCGGTCAGCCCTGCATCGCAAACTGAAATCGCTGGGGATTGTGACCTCAAGCAAGGGTGGTGCCCGCATTGCCCATGTCGAGCCCGAGATTGACGAGTAGCGGCGTGTCTGGCATGGATGGCCCCCTAATATCTGAAAAGGCGCGGCCATGAAGGTTATCATATGCGGGGCAGGGCAGGTTGGCTGGCAAATTGCCCGCCATCTGTCGGGTGAAGACAACGATGTTACGGTGGTTGATAACAACCCCGAACTGGTGCACCGCGCCACGGAAACGCTGGATGTGCAGGGGATTGCCGGCTTTGCCAGCTATCCCGATGTGCTGGAACGCGCTGGTGCGCGCGATGCCGATATGATCATCGCCGCGACCTATTCGGACGAGGTGAACATGGTCACCTGTCAGGTGGCCCATTCGGTGTTTGAAATCCCGCGCAAAATTGCCCGCCTGCGTAGCCAAAGCTATCTAACCGCGATCTATTCCGATCTGTACCGGCGCGAACATATGCCGATTGATGTGGTGATTAGCCCCGAACGCGAGGTCGCCGAGGCCGCGTTGCAGCGCCTTGCCGCCCCGTCCGCCTTTGACACTGAAAGCTTCCTTGAGGGCAAATCGCAACTGCTGGGCATCCTGATCGAGGAGGATTGCCCTGTGGTCAACACGCCCCTGCGCCAGTTGACCGATCTGTTCTCGACCCTCAGCGCGATTGTGGTCGGCATCCGGCGCGAGGGCACATTGTTTGCGCCAGAATCCGGTGATCAGATTTTTGTTGGCGACGAGATATACATATTCACCCACACGACTGACATGGCCCGCACCTTGGAAGTGTTTGGCAAGGTCAGCAACAAACAGGAACGTATCGTTATTCTGGGCGGCGGCAATGTCGGGCTGGCGGTGGCCCAAGCGCTGGAGCTGCGCACCGAGCGGGTCCGCGCCAAGGTGATCGAGAAGGACCGCGCCCGCGCCGAAGTGGCCGCAGACGCGCTGGAAAAAACCATTGTGCTGCACGGCGACGGGTTAAGCGCCGAATTGCTGGCCGAGGCCGGCATCACTCGCGCCGACGCGATCCTGTGCGTGACCGACGATGATAAAACCAACATTCTGGCCGCTGTACGCGCCAAGGCCGAAGGCTGCCCGATGGCGATTTGTCTGATCAATGACCCGACATTGGTGCCGTTGATGAAACCGATGGGGATTGATGCCTACATCAACCCGCGCGCCACCACGGTGTCATCCATCCTGCGCCACATCCGCCATGGCCGTGTGCGCGGCGTCTATTCCATTGGCAACGCCGAGGCCGAGGTGATCGAGGCGCAAGTGATGTCGACCTCGCCGATTGCGGGTCAGAAAATCAGCGATGTGGATTTCCCCGAAGGTGTTTTGGTCGGCGCGATGATGCAGGACGGCAAAGTGATCCGCCCCAATGGTGCCACCCGCATTAACGAAGGCGACGTGATCGCCATGTTTGCGATGGCTGCCGATGTGCCCGAGGTGGAGCGGCTGTTGCAGGTCTCGATTGATTTTTTCTAGGGGTGGGTTGAAAATTGCCCTAAGTTACGGTGCGTTAAATTACACACACTACTGCTCGCTTCGTCTTACACCAAGTCATTTACTTTTACTCATCAAGCTATTTGTATTTTTTTGAATCAGTTTTACTCTGTCCAGTTTTGCTACGCTTAAACTCATCCCAAATGAAGAGTATTACTATCGGCCACCACGACCAAATTAATACGATTGCAGGTAAGGTAAGTACGCCTTGCGAGAGAAATGTTGAAAAGTTTAACTTTATTAACAATATTAGCAGCCATCCCATTGAGCCGTAGATTAGAACCTTTATTATTGTTTTCTCCAGGAACATTTTATCCTATCTTCCTACTTATTGCCCTACCAAAATAAACGTGCTTCCAATCAATAGCAATCAGCACCAAAATGCACCCAGAGCTATCCCTCTTAAGTTGATCCTATCAGCGCGTTCACTATGATCAAGGGCAGACATATCAAGAAACGGCTTGCCATACTGTAACAGGTCTCAACACACCGAAAGCTGGGGGAGTAAACCACAGATTCTGTGCAGTTTTCCTGCACTACTCTGTTTCCCCTTGAAAACACCCGTATGTCCTGCGCACAAATAACACCAATCCGAAAGCAAAACAGGGTAAACCCGTGGGGAGTGCGAAGTGTTATCCAGCCCTAAACCCGCGATGCTGACTCGCATCCTGAATATGCCGTTTCTGGTGATCCTGATGGGGATCGGCGCGCTGGCGATGTATATTCCGGCGATCTATGCGCTGCTGGATAATGATCTGCATGTGGCGCGGGTGTTTTTATATGGCGGCACGCTGTTTTTGATCCTGAC
>NZ_JBSMEZ010000058.1:0-29575 GCF_056498605.1 Profundibacter sp. | reverse complement strand
CTGGGCTGGGTGCGGGTTGAAAGCCCCGACGGGGTGGTTGCGTTTGATCTGATCGGGCAGGTGTTGGGTCTGTATCCCAAGGCTGCGCTGGCCAAAGATCTGGGTATGGATGCGGCAGATCTGGGCGGGTTTTCAGGAATGACGTTGGGGTATAACGTGGCGACGAAAGAAGAAGTCGCGCCATTACTGGAGCTGGCTTTGGCGGCAGGCGGGCGGGTTGTAAAACCGGCGCAAGATGTGTTCTGGGGCGGGCATCACGGCTATTTTGCTGACCTTGATGGTCATATCTGGGAGGTCGCGCATAACCCGTTTTCGCCGCTAGGGCCTGATGGGGAATTTCGCTGGCTCGGATATTAATCAGCCGATTTTTGCGCATGGCCATATGCAAAGGCAGGGCAATAGCGTAGCTTGCCCAAAACAATATCGAGCGAGTGAATTGATATGGCCGAACCCCTGCTGCTGATCCCTGGAATGATGTGTGACGCACGGCTATATACGCCCCAGATCGCCGAATTTTCCGCCGAACGCGCGGTTCACATCGCATCTTATGCCAAATGCGAAACCATCGCGGATATGGCGCAGGCGGTGCTGGATACTGCCCCTGAGCATTTCGCGCTTGCGGGCCTATCGATGGGCGGGATCATTGCAATGGAAGTGCTGCGGCGCGCACCGGAACGGGTGACGCGAGTGGCCTTGATGGACACAAATTCACAATCGGAGACACCGGCAGTGGCCGCCGCCCGCGAGCCACAGATCGTTGGTGTTATGGCGGGGCGTCTGCCCGAGGTGATGAATGACGTGATGCGCCCTGAATATCTGGCGGAAGGGCCGCATCGGGCCGAAGTATTAGCCCTGATGCAAGAGATGGCACTGGCTATTGGCGAAGGCGAATTCGTGCGCCAGTCCCGTGCCTTGCAACGCCGTCAGGATCAGCAGAAAACCCTGCGTAAAATCCGTATGCCCGCGCTGATACTTTGTGGTGCCGAAGATAAACTGACCCTGCCGCGCCGCCACCAATTCATGTCCGAACTGATCCCCTATGCGACCTTGCGCATAATCGAGGGCGCGGGTCATGTGCCGACACTGGAAGCGCCAAAAGCCACTAATGCAGCGCTGAGAGAATGGCTGGAAGCGCCGCTTGTGTTGCGCTAAGGTTGTCCCATTCAAGGGGCATGCCCGCAAATATAGATGAAAGTGATTGTTAGATGGTTGCAACCACAGGCCGTATAACCCTTTGGGGAATAGAGGTTTTTATTGCCACGGCAGATGAAGGATCAATCTCGTCTGCGGCGCGCAGGCTCGAGGCAAGCCCCTCGGCGGTTAGCCAGCAGTTGACTAATCTGGAAACGGCGCTGGGTACGACGCTGCTAAATCGCGCAACCAGACCCGTGTCGCTCACCCCGTCGGGCGAGATGTTTCGCAAACGGGCGCAGTTGATCCTGAACGAGGCAACCCAAGCGCAGGCTGAATTGGCAAATTCGGACATGTCGGCCCTAACGCGATTTCGCCTCGGTATGATCGAGGACTTCGATGCCGATGTCACCCCGCGTCTGTTGTCAGATATGTCGGACACCCTGACGGGTTGCCAGTTCTTGCTGGAAACAGGGGCCAGCCATCGGTTGTTTGACCTGCTGGACAGCCGCGCATTAGATGTGATTGTGGCCGCCGATATGGGGGCAACTGCGGACTGGATGGAAGTGCATCCGCTGCTGGTCGAGCCGTTTGTTGCTGCCGTGCCAAAGGGGGCTGTGGCTGCGGGGCTGGATGTTTTGGCACAGCTGAAATCATTACCGCTGATCCAGTACACCCAGCGCCACCACATGGGCCGCCAGATCGCAGCGCATCTGGCGCGGCAAAACCTGACCCTGTCGCACCGGTTCGAATTGGACAGCTATCACGCGATTATGTCGATGGTCGCAGCCAAGGCGGGGTGGACCATTCTAACGCCGCTTGGTTATTTGCGGGCGCGCCGGTTCCATGATGCGGTTGAAATGATCGAACTGCCGTTTGACCCGCTGACCCGCAGCATCTCCCTGACCGCGCGGCGTGATGTGTTGCAGGATATGCCACAGGATGTGGCGGCGCGACTTCGCCTGTTGTTACAGGAAATGATCGTTGACCCGGCAATCAAGGCACTGCCGTGGATCGCCAAGGATTTGCAGGTGCTCTAACCGCCCCTTCTTCTTGCCCTAAACACCTGCGCCGCAGACATCGCGCTTTGACCCGTATTTGACCCGTAGGGGCAAAGCGCTTGGGGCGACGCGCGAAGCGCGGCGCAATCCCTTGCAAATTCCTAAGCGACAGCGCGTGCGGACTTTTTCACAATATCAGCCGCTTCTGTCAGCGCATTTACGATATAATCCAGATCGTTCTTCTGCAGTCGTGCAGGCAGACGCACATCGCAGGCCCGCATCAGCATGGCACGGGTTTTGGGCAATTCTGGTGTATAACCGATGAATTTCCAGTTCCAAAATGCCCGCGCGTTGTCTTGGGACAGCCCGAAAACTTGCACCGAAATGCCATGGGCTTTGGCCTCGGTCGCAAAGGCAAGGGTTTCTTCATCGCTAAACCCGTCCAGATTGAACTGGATTGAATCAGGTGCGCGGCTTTCCGGTGCCAACGCATCGGGCACGGTGATGAACGGGGATGCGTTCAGCAAATCAGCCACATAATCATGGTTCGACAGCCCGTCACGGACCCGCCGTGCGACTTCCTTGATTTGCGGCCGGATCACCGCCGCCGACAGGTTTTGCATCCGCAGGTTATAGAGCGGCAGTTCGTTTTGCCAAAACTCGAACCGGTCATGCACAACGGGGTGCTTTTTCCAGTTATGCTCGTATGCGCCGGACATGATGATGGCTTGCGCGATCAGGTCCGCGTCGTCAGTGACCAGAATACCGCCTTCGCCCGCATTGATCAGCTTATAGGACTGGAACGAAAAGCAGCCGATTTTGCCAATGGTGCCGATGTTTTTGCCGTTCCATGTGGTGCCCAATGAATGCGCCGCATCCTCGATTACCGGAATGCCGCGTGCATCGCACAGCGCCATGATCGCGTCCATGTCGGAGGTGTGCCCGCGCATGTGACTGATGATCACGGCCTTGATACCGTCGTCCAGACGCGCCGCAAAATCGGCCATGTCTACACGGTAATTATCGCCAACTTCGACCAGAATTGGCTGGCATTCGGCGTGAACCACGGCGGATGGCACGGCGGCAAATGTAAAGGCGGGGATCAGCACTTTGGCGTCACGCGGCAAGCGCAGCGCCTTTAGCGACAGGAACAGGGCGGCAGAGCAGGACGACACAGCCAGCGCGAATTTTGCGCCCATCAGTTCGGCGAACTCGGCCTCAAGCAGGGCAACAGGCGATGCTTCGGCGGATGTATAGCGAAACAAATCACCGCTTTGCAGCATCCGGTCAATTTCGGCGCGGGCCTCGGCGGGGATGGGTTCTGCGTCATAGACGTTCGGGGCTTGTGACATAGCTTCGCCTTTCCTGAATGTATCTTTCGGGAAAACTGTAAACGAGTTGATCAAATATGCAAATAGTTAATAACCGGATCGGCGATTATATTCCTAACCTGTCGCGCAGGGAAAACCATGTCATTGCTAGCGTCAGGACTGGAGTCGAAAACATCCGCCCCCCGGGAAACGGCATGACGGGGACGCGGGACAGGACGTCGAACTGTTCGGATTGTCCCGCGATGGTCTGGGCGATGATTTTGCCAGCCAATGTTGCCAACGCGACCCCGTGGCCGGAATACCCTGCGGCGGTCAGGATATTGGGCGCAACACGGGCGAAATAGGGCATGCGGCTGGTGGTGATGCCCAATGTGCCGCCCCAAGCATAGTCGATTTTCACGCCTTTTAGTTGCGGATACAGTGCCTCGAGCGGTTTGCGGACCTTGGCCGCGATGTCGGTCGGGAATTTGACGCCGTAACTTTCGCCGCCGCCAAACAGCAGGCGGCCATCATCGGACAGGCGGTAATAGTTTAGCACAAATTTGCTGTCGTAAACGCAGATGTCGCGGGTCAGAACCTGTGCGGCGCGGTCGCCCAAGGGTTCGGTTGCAACTATGTAATTGTTGATCGGCATCACGCGGGCGGCGGTTTTTCGGTGCAAATTGCTGGAATACCCGTTACAGGCCAGCACCACATGGTTGGCCACCACGCGGCCGCGTTCGGTCTGGACGGTTACTTTGTTGCCCTGCTTGATGTGGTGGACATAAGCGCCCTCATAAATGGTGGCCCCAGCCGCCACAGCGCCGCGGGCCAGCCCAAGGACAAAGTTTAGCGGGTGCAGGTGGCCACCGTTACTGTCCAGCACCATGCCGGAATACTGGTCGGTGCCGACGATATCTGCGGTGGCGGATTTGCCGAGATATTCAGCCTCGAAACCATAATTTTCAACCAGAAATTCATAGTCCCGCTGGCCTGCGTCGGCCTCTTTCTGGCTGAAATATGCCGACGCATGACCGGGTTTGAACATCGCGTTCGGCGCGTGTTTTGCCGCTAGATCGCGGGTGATTTTGATCGATTCCTCGGCAATGTCCCACAGCAGATGCGCATCCGATTTGCCCAGCTTTTTCTCAAGGCTGGGCTGGTCCATATTATGGCCGTGCCCCACCTGACCGCCATTACGCCCTGACGCGCCAAAGCCGATGCGCTGCGCTTCCAGCATCACGACGCTATAGCCTTTTTCGGCCAGATGCAGGGCTGTGGACAGGCCGGTATAGCCGCCACCAACCACGCAGACATCCGCTGTCACCTCGCCCTTTAGGGTCGGGAACGGGTCCAGTGGTGTGGCTGTGGCTGCATACCAACTGTTGGGGTATTGGCCGCGGTTGTCGTTTGAAAACAGCAGGTTCATACGTTTAACAGCAAATGTTCACGCTCCCAAGGGGAAATGACCTGTAGGAATTCGTCAATTTCGGCCTCTTTCACCATCTTGTAGACACGGCAGAATTTGGGTCCAAGGACTTTGTGCATATCTTCGGCTGCGCCGAAATGCTCAAGTGCGGTGTGCAGATCACGCGGAATGACCTCTTCGCCATCAACGGCTTCGCCTTTTAGCGAAGTATCCGGGCGGTTTGCTTCGATCAGACCAAGATAGCCACAGGCAAGCGACGCGGCGATGCCAAGGTAAGGGTTGCAATCCATTCCGGCCAAGCGGTTTTCCACGCGGCGGCTGTTAGGGCCACCAAGCGGAATGCGGATGCCAGCGGTGCGGTTGTCGCGCGCCCAGTCCAGATTGATCGGGGCGGATTGGTCTTTGACGTAGCGCCGATAGCTGTTCACATAGGGTGCCATCATGGCAATGACCGAAGGCATGTGATTTTGCAGCCCGGCAATAAAGTGGAAAAATGCATCCGTTTCGCCGCCTTGAGGGCCGGAAAAGATGTTCTGCCCCGTTTCGGTGTCGAGGATCGAGTGGTGTATGTGCATGGCCGAACCCGGTTCACCCTCGATCGGTTTGGCCATGAAGGTGGCAAAACAATCGTGGCGCAAAGCGGCCTCGCGGATCAGGCGTTTAAAATAGAACACCTCGTCAGCCAGTTTGACCGGATCACCATGCTGCATGTTGATCTCGATCTGCCCCGCGCCGCCCTCTTGGGTAATGCCGTCGATCTCCAGCCCTTGGGCCTCGGCAAAATCATAAATGTCGTCAATTACGGGGCCGTATTCATCGACCGCCGACATGGAATAGGCCTGACGCCCCGCCGCACGACGCCCTGTGCGCCCCATAGGGGGTTCAATCGGTTTGGTCGGGTCGACATTGCGGGCCACCAGATAGAATTCCATTTCAGGAGCGACAATCGGCGTCCAGCCTTTTTTCTTATAGAGGTTGACCACGCGTTTTAGCACATTACGTGGCGATACCTCGATCGGCTTTCCTTCACGGTCAGTCAGGTCATGGATAATTTGAAGCGTCCAGTCTCCAGTCCAAGGTGCGGCTGCTGCAGTTGTGAAATCTGGTGTTAGGGTCATATCGGGTTCGGTATAGCCCTTATCCTCGCTTTCAGCGGCATCGGCATAACCGCCTGTGATCGTTTGGTAAAAGATAGAATTGGGCAGGTAGGATTGCTTGGTTTTGGCGAATTTGGTTGCGGGCATGGCTTTGCCACGGGCAATGCCAGGCAGGTCGGATACGATACATTCGACCTCGTCCAGACGGCGGCCTTCCAGATAGGTGCGCGCCGCTTCGGGTAGTTTATCGGTCCAGTCAGCCATTTTTCGCCTCGCGGGGTTGTTTGAAGAATGCAGCGATGTCTTTGGCAAACAGGGTCGCGTCATTCGGGATTTTTGAGTTGGCAATTGCGCGGTCCATCATTGCGTCGTCATAAATGGCAGGGTCGCGGCGCAGGGTGATGTAGTCGGCAATGATCGGGTTGGAAAATTCTGGGTGTGGCTGAATGGTATAGATGCTGTCGCCGTAGACCAATCCGGCATTTTTGCAGAAATCATTGCTGGCGATGACGCGCGCGTCGGCGGGTAGCTCCATCACCTGATCCTGATGCCACGCGTTCAGCGCCACATCGCCGTGGCCCTCGAATGTATAATGCTGGCGGCCGACGGCCCAGCCGTCTTTGTATTTTTCAACCTTGCCACCAAGCGCCTGCGCAATCAACTGGTGGCCGAAACAGACGCCGACAATCGGGGCGGGGGCGGCATAAGCCTTGCGGATGAAATCCTCAAGTGGGGGAATAAACGGGTGATCCTCGTAAGCGCCATGGGCAGACCCCGAAACCAGCCAGCCATCGGCGGCCGTAACGTCTGTGGGGAATTCCATATCGACCACGTTGTAGGTGTCGAAATCAAAGCCGTGACCGGCCAGAAGGGTTTGAAACCATTCGGCATAATCACCGTGGGTTTTGGCGACCTGTTCCATTGCATGGCCGCATATCAGTAGTCCGATCTTCATTAATCACCGTGTGTTGTTTGTCACATTGCTAGCCGAGCAAATGATTTCGGGCAAGGGGGGAGGGCGCAGTTTGGCAGGTTGTCGCATCGTGCGCAGGGGGGAGCACTCTCTCTTGGCTGGGTTTAACCTTGTACTATACTACCGTAGGTGGCTTGGTGAACAAAATGAGAAAGTAAGTGATATGATGCAAAGTTCCCCGATTCTGGTATTGCTCTACTTTATTGCAGGCTGTGGAACGGCCGCTATCATTGAAATTGATCCACCAGCGCTGGTGCAGGAAAATACAATCGAGTTGATCGCCCAGGATATGACGCTGCCACATGAAACCCATTTACACGGGGTTCCGGAATTCTTTGACTGGTTTGATGGTCCGCGGATCGGGATGGGTTTAAATCCCGGCGAATTCACCGCCATGAACGCATGGGGGCAGGTCTATGAAGCAGCCACAGGGAACAGTGCAGTCAACGCGCGCATTCAGATACGTAATATTTCGGCCTATTATCTATCGACTTCGGACGGCCAATGGCACGAGTTGCAGCGTTCGCAAAGCGTTGAAGGCGAGGCCTATGTCGAGGATTTTGAAAATAATGCAAACGTCCCCGCCGATGTTCGTGTCGAGGGCAGTGGTGGCATTTCTGTCATGCTTGCGGATGGCATGAATTACCATTTCTGGCCTGAAGGCGGACGTGTAATTCTTCCTGCAACCAGCGAGCTTGGCGGAATATACACGACTGTTCAGGCGCGTTTGGTTGTTGATGATCAGGGGATTCCGGATGATCGCAATGATGCGCGCTATCTTGTTGGAATGGGTGGTGATTACTGGCGGACGGTCGATGCGGAGTGGGTAGAAGACTATGCAAACAATAATGATATTGGCATTGGTCGACACCGGTTGGTCACAAGTGAGTGGCAGTCCTATAATATGACGACGCAGACCTTGGAACAGTTGCAGGCAGCGCCCCCGCCCATACCTTAGGGCCTGTGGCCGCTAAACGCTTTCCAGATAAAGCGCGGTTTGTTCCCTCGCGTTTAGTTTTTCCATCTTGTGCAGTTCCTGATGCTTGGTCAGCACCATGTTGCGGATCAATTCATCCGGAAGAATGCGCCGCATAATGTCGGATGTTCCAAACAGGTCAATCGCGTCGGACCAGTCTGTGGGCAATTGTGGCAGGTCCTGTTTATAGGCGTTACCGGTGATCGGGGCAGGCGGCATATGACCATCCTCAATGCCGACAAGGGCAGCGCCCAACACCACGGCGAGCATCAGGTATGGGTTGATATCACCGCCAGCGACACGGTGCTCGATCCGGCGTGCAGCAGGGGGGCCGCCCGGTATGCGGATGGCGGCGGTGCGGTTTTCATGGGCCCATGAAATGCCGGTCGGGGCATGGGCTCCGGGCACCATTCGAGCGTAGGAATTGGCGTGAGGGGCAAAGATTAGGGTGCTGGCGGGCATTGCCGCAAGGCAGCCTGCAACGGCGTGATGTAGCGTTGCAGTGCCGTCTGCGCCACCATCATCAAAAACATTATTACCGTCCGCATCCACCACCGAGAAATGCACATGCATGCCGTTGCCTGCATCGTCGGCAAAGGGTTTCGCCATGAATGTCGCTGCCATGCCGTGTTTGCGGGCCATGCCACGCACCAGCGTTTTGAACAGCCACGCGTCATCGGCGGCTTTTAAGGCGTCGCCGTGGTTCAGGTTTATTTCAAACTGTCCCGCGCCGGATTCCGAAATGGCGGCCTGCGCGGGCAGGTCCATATCGGCGCTGGCTTTGTAAAGATCAGTGAAAAACGCATCGAACGCATCCAGCGTGTCGAGCGACAGAACGTCAGCGGTGTGCATCGGTTTGCCCGTTAGCGGTGAATGGGCAGGCTCAATATCCTCGCTGCTATCATCAACTAAATAAAACTCTAACTCAGTTGCCGCCATCACCTGCCAGCCGCGAGCCGCGTATCGGTTCAGCACTGCCACAAGTGCAAGGCGTGGGTCACCGGCAAACGGGGTGCCATCGTCATGGTGCAGCACCATCGGGTGCAATTCACTGGGCGTTGCCAGCCATGGCATTGGCACAGGGCCGCGACCCGTGGGGCGCAGGATGCCATCGGCATCACCCGATTCAAACACCAGTGGGCTATCGGCGATATCTTCGCCCCAGATATCGACATTCAGGGCAGAAAACGGCAGGCGCACAGCGCCCTTGGCTAGCTTTTCGGTATAGGGAAATGGCACACGCTTGCCGCGCATCACGCCGTTCAGATCAACAGCAGTGACGCGAATTGTGGCGGGGTTTTTCGTCATGGGGGCACCTTATCGGATGATCTGTGGTCGGTAGCGGATATTACGACGTTGTTCCTGTGGTAAATGCCGGTTCAGGCGTTTGTTGACCAGCCCGTAGAGGGTGATCACGATCATCGTCAGCACGATGAAATAGCCAGCGAGGATCGGATATGGCACAAAAGGGTTGAAGGTTTTATCAGCGAAATAGCTGGCGTAATAGAGCGCATCGCCCTTTTGCCGCCATGCCGGAAAGCCGGAAAAGAACACCAGTGTGGTGGCATGGAACATGAAGATCGCCTCGTTCGTGTAGGCGGGCCATGCAAGGCGCAGCATGGTGGGCCAGATCACGCGGCGAAACCGTGACCAGCCTGATAGGCCGTATGCGTCTGCGGCCTCGATGTCGCCACGCGGGATTGAACGTAGTGCACCGTAGAAAATCTCGCCGGAATAGGCGGCAGTGTTCAGGAACAGCACGAACAGCGCCCCCATCCATGCGCGCGTCAGCCAGCGGGTTTCAATGGTGATTTCGGCGAATCCGAGGTTCAGGTCCCAGCCCAGTTTTGGCAGCAGCACGAAAATTTCATAGGCCAGAAAGAACTGGATAAACAAGGGTGAGCCACGAAAGATAAAGATGAACCATTGGGCGGGTTTGCGCAGCCACCACGCGTCGCTGTTTTTGGCCAGCGCAACACCGGTGGCCATGAAGAACCCGAACAACAGCGCCATCACGCCGAAATAGATATTCCAGATCAGGCCGGACCCGATCAGGGTGAATTGTTCGCACAGGGTAAAGTCGGATTTGGGCAACAAGCGTTCGCCAATGCCGATTGAACGCAGCCCGTAGTCCTGAATGGTTTGCAAGCAGCTCATGTGCTGCCCCCCAAGGTGGCTTGGCCTTTGGTCAAACGGCTCATCAGTCGGTCCAGCACCACTTCGCTGACTTTGGTCAGGGCAAGGTAGAACACCAACAACCCAAGGAAATAATATAGTCGCCAATCCCCGTGTGGATAGGCATAGACTTGGGTTTTTAGCCCGCCCAGTTCACGTGCCCAATAGACGATGTCGCGCACCCCGAGCAGGAACAACAGCGGCGTGGCCTTGATCAGGATCATCCACAGGTTTGATAAGCCCGGCACGGCAAACACCCACATTTGTGGCACCAGAACGCGCCAAAAGGTCTGACGGCGCGACATGCCGTAGGCTTCGGCGGTTTCCAGTTGGCCATGCGGCACGGCCCGCATCGCGCCGAACAGCACATTGGCGGCAAACGCGCCAAAGATGATCGAGAATGTGATCACCGCCAGAAAGAAACCATAGGATTCATGCACCCAAGCGGGGGATGAGGACAGTGGCAGTTTGGCCTGCGCGCAAACCACGAAATCATTGCCTTGGCGGATCGGTTCATCCCAGTCGGGGCATTTCACCTTGTGGCGCAGGTATTCAAAGCCCTGATCCAGCGCGATCACAAAGAACATGAAAAATGCGATATCCGGCACGCCACGCACGATGGCGGTATACCCCTTGCCCAGCCAGCGCAGCGGCGCAATGTGGGATCGGGCCGCGGTGGCCCCGCCAAAGCCGAACAGCAGGGCAATCGGGGCGGTGATGATCAACAGCAACATCACCGTGCCAAAGGACGCATAAAAACCCATATGCTTGCCTGTTGTCAGATAACAGGACAGCCAGTTGAACCCTTCAAGGGTTGCGGGATCTGTGCAATAGGAAAACATATGGGGGGTGGGCAGGGCCAATGTGCGGCCCCGCCCTTATCCTTTTAGATCAGAATGTTGTGGCGTCTGCGCCAAACCATTTGATGATCATCGCGTTCAATGTGCCGTCTGCTTTCATCGTAGCAATAGCTGCATCCATTTTGCCTTTTAATTCGGCATCGGATTCACGAACGCCCATGCCAACGCCGCCACCGATCATGATGTCTTCGCCTGCAAACATCAATTCGCCGCCGGATTCAGCCAAGATGGGTGAAAGATAGGCTTTGTCGGCCAGAACTGCGTCGGCCTCGCCGTTTTTCACAGCCGCGATTGTTTCGTCTGGTGTGGCGAATTCAACCAGTGTCGCGCCGTCCATCGAGGCAACATAGCTGGCCTGAATGGTGCCGGTTTGCGCTGCGATCACGCCACCCATCAGGTTGGCATCAGCCGTAAGGGCCGCAAAACCGGATGGATCGGCAGGCATGTATTCCTGGGTGAAATCAATCACTTCGTCGCGTTCATCAGTGATCGACATGCCCGCGATGATAGTGTCGTAGTTGCCAGATACGAGGTTCGGGATAATGCTGTCCCACTCGTTTGTGACCCATTCGCAGGTCAGTTCGGCACGTTTGCACAGCTCGTCTCCAAGCTCGCGCTCGAAGCCGTCAACTTCGCCAGCGTCGTTGATAAAGTTATATGGAGGGTAGGCGCCCTCGGTGCCCATGCGCACTGTGTCGGCCATCGCCATGCCCGCAGTTAGCGCCAGTGCAGCAGTCGTCAGGATAAGGTTTTTCATTTGTAGTCTCCCTTTGAGTTATATTCTTGGTGGCTGGATAGTAGCCGCCATCGTGGTTGGTTGTAAAACGTCGTGTTAGTCGGGTTGGCTCGCGCTCAGAAATTGTTGCAGGCGCTTGGATTTTGGGTGGCCAAACAGCTCAGCTGGCAAGCCTTCTTCCTCGACCCGACCTTCGTGCAGGAATATTACGTGGTCCGACACGTCAGCCGCCAGACGCATATCATGGGTGACCAGCAACATGGTGCGCCCCTCGGCGGCCAGGTTTTTAATCACTTTGACAACTTCCTGCTCCAGTTCGGGGTCCAGCGCCGATGTGGGTTCGTCAAACAACAGCGCTTGCGGCTCCATCGCCAGCGCCCGCGCAATTGCGGCGCGTTGTTGTTGACCGCCTGACAGTTGGGCGGGCCACGCGTCGCATTTGTCGCCAATGCCGACCTTGTCCAGATAGGCCCGCGCGCTGGCTTCGGCCTCGGTCTTGTCGCGGCCCAGCACAGTGACGGGGGCTTCCATCACGTTTTGCAGGATCGACATATGCGACCACAGGTTAAATTGCTGGAACACCATCGACAGATTGGTGCGGATGCGGATCACCTGATGTTTGTCGGCGGGGTGGCGGTGCAGCCCCGTGCCGCGCCACTTCACCGCTTCGCCTTGAAACAGCACTTCACCCTGTTGGCTATCTTCCAGCAGATTGGCGCAGCGCAGCAGGGTGGATTTTCCCGAACCGCTTGATCCGATCAGCGAGACCACATCGCCAGCGTGGGCGGTGATATCAACGCCTTTAATGACCTCCAGATCGCCATAGGCTTTGTGCAGGTTGCGGATTTCGATGACGGGTGGTTTTGTATCAGTCAATGTATAAGCAGCTTTTTATTATTTCCCCCAAGGCATTAGGATGAGAATCGGGGGCAATTGCAATGGTTAATACGGGGTGTGACGTCAGGATATGTGCCGGTCAGGACCATCTGGCGTGGGGATCGCCAGATATTGGGCGGCAGGGATGTCGACAAACCCCTTGATCAGCAAGGTATTGCGCGTGTCGCTAGGCAGGGATGAAATTGCCTTGGTGATGGCTGAAAACAGGTTTGGCTTGTCGGCCCCCGTTGCTGCGATATAGGGCAGGCCCGGTGTTGGGGTGGTTTTGGCGATGATGCGCAAGTCGCTGGCAAAGGCGTCGAACTTCTTGATCAGCGCCCAAGTGACTGCATCAATTGCGGCGATGTCGGCGTCATTGCGGGCCACCATCAGGGCTGATTTTACATGTGCGCCGGATTGAATGTAGCCACCAAATGTCAGGTTTTGCGCGGCCATGTGCGCCATCGGCGCGGCCCAGCCGGATTGCGACATTGGCTCGTTATAGGCGAATGTGGCGGTGTCAAAATCGGGCAGGTTGCGGCGAGGATCATCGCGCCGCGCGATAAAGATGCTGTTATAGTATCCCGCAGGGCAATCCGGCACGCCGTAATCGGGGGTGCCGATCAGGGTGACGTGTCCGTGCAGGCGGGCGCGGTAAGGGTAGCTGCAGGTTTGGGCGAGCAGCAGATCGGGGCTTTGCCAAATGCCCCAGACGTCCATGTTGCGTGTCAAAGTGTCGGGGCCATAGCCGAGGATGGGTCGTATTGCCGTCCAAAACCGGTCATTGGCTCCCGCAGTTTCAATGCGGTCATACATCGGCAGGGCGGCGATCAATCCAGTTCGGCCTGCACCCTGTGGCGGGCTTTGGCGCTTTGCATGTCATTAACGCCCAACAGGTTTGCTACCAGTCGCAGCATGGTGTTTTCATCCGCGTCGCGCACCCCGTCGGCCAATACCACCGCCCAGAGGTCTTCGATCACCCCGATGCGGTCCTCGATGTCGACAGCTTTTCTGATGGCGCTGGTAAAGCGCACGGTGTCGGGGGCCTCGAATTCCAGCGCCTCGCATTGTTCGCGCAGCTCGTCCGCCTGTGCCGAATTTAATCCATAGCGTTTGGACAGAAGTTGATCAATTACGGCGGCCTCGGACCCGTCGTAATGTTCATCCGATTTGGCCACCCGAACCAGCAATGCGCCAAGCGCAAGGCGGGCGTCGGTATCGACAAGCGGGGCGGGGGCGGGGGCTGTAAGCCGTTTTAGAAATTCACCAAACATGAGGTTGATATATAGGCAACGCTTAACGATGCCAATCACTTAGCCGTCATAGCCCTCGACAATCACCATATCAGCATCCGAAGCGGGATCGCGCAGCGCTTTGGCGGCTTGGTATTCGGGGCTGTCGTAACAGGCCTGCGCGGTCGTCAGATCGGCGAATTCCAGAACCACGGTGCGGGGATGGCTGCGGCCTTCTCTAACGGATTGTTCGCCGCCACGGACAAGGAATTTCGCGCCGTATTTTTCAAAGGCCACGGCATTGGCGGCGCGGTATTTTTCGTAAGCGGCGGCGTCGCGGACAATGACGTGGCCAACCCAATATGCTTTTGCCATTCTGATGCTTCCTTAAACCAGTCGCGAGGATTCGATTGCCGCATTGATAAAGCTGGCGAACAGCGGGTGCGGGTCGAACGGTTTTGATTTCAATTCGGGGTGGAATTGCACACCGATGAACCACGGATGATCCTTCCACTCCACAATCTCGGGCAGACGGCCATCGGGCGAGATGCCAGAAAACTGCATCCCCTGCACCTCGAGCGCTTCGCGGTATTTCATATCCACCTCGTAGCGGTGGCGGTGGCGTTCCTCGATCGTGGTGGTGCCGTAAACCTCGGCCACTTTGGACCCTTCCGCCAGTTGCGCCGTATAAGCGCCTAACCGCATCGTGCCGCCTTTGTCATCGTCAACTTTGCGCGCGATCTTGTGGTTGCCCTGAATCCATTCCTTCAGGTGGTAGACCACAGGGGTAAAGCGTTTTCCGCCAGCCTCGTGATCGAACTCTTCACTGCCTGCATCCTTAATGCCCGCCAGATTGCGTGCACCCTCAATCACCGCCATTTGCATGCCCAGACAAATGCCCAGATAGGGCACCTTGCGGGTGCGGGCGAATTCGGCGGCCTTGATTTTACCCTCGGTGCCGCGTTCGCCAAACCCGCCGGGCACAAGGATGGCATCGAAGCCTTCCAGATGGGCGGCGGGGTCTTCGGTGTCAAACACCTCGGCATCGACCCATTCAACATTGACCTTCACGCGGTTGGCCATGCCGCCATGCGTCAGGGCCTCGTTGATGGATTTATAGGCGTCGCCCAACTGGGTGTATTTGCCAACAATGGCGACTTTGACTTCGCCCTCGGCGTGGAAAATCCGGTCGGCCACATCATCCCAGCGTGACATTTCGGGCAACGGGGCGTCGGTGATGCCAAAGGCGTTCAGCACGGCGGTATCCAGCCCCTCGCGGTGATAGGCAATCGGGGCCTCGTAAATTGATTTCAGATCGTAAGCGGCAATCACGTTTTCAGTGCGCACGTTACAAAACAGCCCGATTTTGGCGCGTTCTTTGTCAGGGATCGGATGTTCGGAGCGGCACACCAGCACGTCGGGGGCGATGCCAATGGAACGCAATTCTTTAACAGAGTGCTGGGTCGGTTTGGTTTTTAATTCGCCCGCCGCCGCCAGATAGGGGATCAGGGTCAGGTGCATGAAAATGCATTTGCCGCGCGGTTTGTCTTGGGAAAACTGCCGGATCGCTTCAAAGAACGGCAGCGCCTCGATGTCACCCACAGTGCCGCCGATCTCGCACAGCATAAAATCGACTTCATCCTCGCCGATTGAAATGAAATCCTTGATCTCGTTGGTGACATGCGGGATCACCTGAATGGTTTTGCCCAGATAATCGCCGCGGCGTTCTTTTTCCAACACGTCGGAATATATCCGGCCCGAGGACACGGAATCGGTGTTGCGGGCGGACACACCAGTGAAACGCTCGTAATGGCCAAGGTCCAGATCGGTTTCGGCGCCATCGTCCGTGACAAACACTTCGCCGTGTTCAAACGGTGACATGGTGCCGGGGTCGACGTTTAGATAGGGGTCAAGTTTGCGCAGGCGAACGGTATAGCCTCGCGCCTGTAGCAAAGCCCCCAACGCAGCCGAAGAGAGACCTTTGCCGAGGCTGGAAACAACACCACCAGTTATGAAAATAAATCGTGCCATGTGGTTGGCGCCCCCCCGTGAATTCATTGTTGTGTTAGGCGCATTTTGCAGCAAAAGATGCACACCATCACGGGATTTGACCTATAGTAGATTCGCATCGATTTGGCAACAGACCACAACATGATGTTGTGGAATTATTTTCAAAACCTATGTGTGGTAGCGGGTTAGCCCCGCTAACACATCAGTCTGCGGGTGGAGGTGTGATCGGTGTGTCGCCCGCACTTGGGGGCAGCAAATCATCGGCAGACGGTGCGATTGGTGCTGTCTGCTCTACCGGCACAGGGCCAATACGGTCCAGAACCGATGAGCCGGCCGAGTTTTTCGCAGCGATCACCGTCATCGCGATTGAAGTGCCGATAAACGCGATTGCCAGTATCCACGTCACTTTGGTCAATGCGGATGCCGCAGCACGGCCCGTCATTGCGCCGCCACCGCCGCCGCCGCCCATGCCCAGACCGCCACCTTCAGAGCGTTGCAGCAACACGACACCGATCAGGCCAAGGGCCAAGATCAGATGAATGACGAGAATGACGTTTTCCATGGGCAGTGAGGTCCGTTTGATTAGGTTTGATGTTATCTAGGGGGTGACGGTCGCGCCCGCAAGCCCTTTAGGGCAAGTCGCGCTCGATTGTATCCGGTTAAACGAGGTATGCCCTATTCGTTGCTTTCGCTGACATCGACCTGCCCTGACAAGGCGCGGCGCACAAAGCTCCAGGATAGACCAATGCCCAGAACCACCGACATGGCGAAAATGCCGATCCAGACATTGACGCTGGAATTGGTCAGCGACAGCAGCCCGCGGTCATATAAAACCCAGCCCAACGCGGCGACAACGGACGACACCAGAAACATACCAAGCATCCCGATGGAATGCAGCGTGGCGCGCAAGTAGACGATATATCCGATCACCAGCAGCAGGCCCAGCAGAACGGTCATCGGTAATTCGGACGTGTAATTCGCCAGCGACCAGCGGACATAATTCCACTCGGTCGGGTTGAACGTAGCCGCCAGCAGGCCAAACGCAAATGCCCAGCGTATCAAAAAACCCATAATCTTCCCTCGGTTTTTCGCAAGAATTGCAGGTTTGTTAGACATCTGTCCAGTGTTGTGGCGATATTTCGGTTTCATTGCAGGCACGGGTGCGGCTACAAGGGCACGGGTTTTAACTGATGTCTGGGGATTCTTAATGGCCAATGTAGTTGTTGTCGGTGCACAATGGGGCGACGAAGGTAAAGGCAAAATCGTTGATTGGCTGTCGGAACGTGCCGATGTGATTGCGCGGTTTCAAGGTGGGCATAACGCGGGCCACACTCTGGTGATTGATGGCGAGATTTTCAAACTGGCCGCCCTGCCATCGGGCATTGTGCGTGGCGGCAAATTAAGCGTGATTGGCAACGGGGTGGTTCTGGACCCGTGGCATTTGCTGGGCGAGATCGAGGGCATTCGTGCGCAGGGTGTCGAGATTAACCCTGACAACCTGATGATTGCCGAAAATACGCCGCTGATCCTGCCGATCCATGGCGAGTTGGACCGTGCCCGCGAAAACCAGAATTCAATTGCCAAAATCGGCACCACGGGGCGCGGCATTGGCCCTGCCTATGAGGACAAAGTCGGGCGGCGTGCCATTCGGGTGGCTGATCTGGGCGATATCAAAACGCTGGAATTGCGGGTGGATCGTGCGTTGATGCACCATGATCCGCTGCGCCGCGGGTTGGGGATGGAGCCTGTGGACCGCGCGGCATTGCTGGCAAAACTGACTGAAGTTGCACCAAAGATACTGAAATACGCGGCCCCTGTGTGGAAGGTGCTTAACGAAAAGCGCAAAGCCGGTAAGCGGATTTTGTTTGAAGGGGCGCAGGGGGCGCTGCTCGACATCGATTTTGGCACATACCCCTATGTGACGTCGTCCAATGTGATTGCGGGACAGGCGGCAACGGGCGTTGGCCTTGGGCCGGGCGCGATTGATTTTGTGCTGGGAATTGTAAAGGCTTATACCACCCGCGTTGGCGAAGGGCCGTTTCCTGCCGAACTGGATGACGATGATGGCCAACGTCTGGGCGAGCGGGGTCATGAATTTGGCACCAACACGGGGCGCAAGCGGCGCTGTGGTTGGTTTGATGCGGTTCTGGTGCGCCAGACCTGCGCAACATCGGGCGTTTCGGGGATCGCTTTTACCAAGCTGGACGTTCTGGACGGGTTTGAAACGCTGAAAATCTGTGTGGCCTATGAGCTGGACGGCAAGCGGCTGGATTATCTGCCGACAGCGGCAGACCAACAGGCCCGTTGCACACCGATTTACGAGGAAATGCCGGGGTGGTCGGAAAGTACGGAAGGGGCGCGATCATGGAATGATCTGCCCGCCGCCGCGATCAAATATGTGCGTCGGGTGGAGGAGCTGATTGATTGTCCGGTCGCCCTGCTGTCGACCTCGCCCGAGCGCGAAGATACCATCCTTGTCACTGATCCGT
The DNA here is from genome assembly GCF_056498605.1 of Profundibacter sp. Classification (NCBI taxonomy): domain Bacteria; kingdom Pseudomonadati; phylum Pseudomonadota; class Alphaproteobacteria; order Rhodobacterales; family Paracoccaceae; genus Profundibacter; species Profundibacter sp. The sequence goes on along the minus strand of NZ_JBSMEZ010000058.1, from coordinate 11,280 downwards.
TTGCTGACTGAAGCCACAGGAGCCGAAATTGACTTATAAATCCCGCCGCCGCTGGTCTTTGATCATATTATTGATCGGCCTGCCGCTATATATTGCGGCTGCCCTGTTTGTGGTGTCGCTGTTTGACCGCCCACCATTCCTGTTGGAGTTGGCGGTCTATATCGTTCTGGGGTTCCTGTGGATGATCCCGTTCAAGTTTGTGTTTCTCGGGGTGGGCAAAGCCGATCCGGATGCGCAAACCGACAACGAGCAGGACAAAAAATAAACGGGGCGGCCCGCAGGCCACCCCATTTGTCATTCACACGGTTAAGAGTGAGAATTCTGTTTTATTCGCCAACGTAGCGGGCTTCGGGTTTGAAACGGGTCGAGTCCGCGATTTCGAACTGGCCACGCTTGACCTTGATGATTTTACCCTGACGCAGCAATTGCCCGAATGACCGCAAACCTTCTTCGCGGTTGAATTCGTTCTTGCCGGCAAAGCTGGCCACCTGACGCATGATCTGTGGACGCGCAAAATGCGGGCGCCCTTCGACATATGCGGTGTAGGCGGCAGCGGCCTCTAGCAGATCAGGCAGTTCGGTCGCGCCCATCTTTTCGGCGAAATCGGCAAAGCTGGTGCTGTCGGCGAATATGTTTGCGCCATCGTCAGTGCTGTCATCGCTGTTGTCTGATGGGTCCAGATCAGCCAGATCATTTTCGACTTCGTGCAAAGGTGCCATGTCTTTCACAATGCGGCGCGGATGAATTGTTGCGGCTGGCTCTGACTGCTCGGCAGTATCGATTTCATCAATGCGTTGCTCTGAAACCAGGATCAACGGCGCTGGTTGTGCCTCGCGGGTGCCGCCTTTTGCTTTGGCGCGGCGCGGGATCACGGCCTCGGCCAGATCGGTGCGATAAGCGTCTGAATCATCGGCAGTTTGCACGTCTTTCTTCGGGTTTACCTTGCGTTCTGCAACGGTTGCCGCCACCGCAGCCCGAAGGTGCGAAATAGCGGAACGGCGACGCGTGCTGCCGCTGGTTTCCAACTTTGCGTTGGTTTCATCCAGCAGACGCGACACAGAAGCCTCGTCCTCGGCACCGCCCTCGTCGTGCAGGGCACGATTGGCGCGCTCTACACGCATTGCGGTATCAATGCCGGTATCTGTTTCGGCGGGTGTTTCCATTTCGACATCTGCAAGCTCGGCCATCAATTCAGCTTCGTCTTCGGCCGAAAGGTTGGTTTGACCCAAAGCGGATTCTGTATCGTTCTGGGTGTCTGCATCGGCGATGATATCGTCCAAGGCGTCCGCCTCGTCTTCATCCGTCTGCTCGATGACAGGTTTTTTCACCTTGATAACGCGGGCACGAGTGGGTTTGACAAGCTTTGCCATTTCTAGCCCTACATCGCGTTCCTCAACGCTATCCACCGCTTCGGCTACCTCTTCTTCAGCGGTATCATCCTCGGTAGCGGCATTTCCCGTCACTGTTTCAAGGATATTGGCAAGCGAGCCATCATCGTCATCTTCGACGCCATCTTCTTCATATTCGTCTTCATCAGCCGCAGATTTAACGTCGGCTTCGTCTTGCTCACTGGCATCGTCTTGCTCATCGGAGGTGTCGGAAGAATCCTGTGCCACCCGGCTCATCATTGCACTCAGGTCAGTGTCTTCTTCAGTGTCTTCGATTTCGGCTTCAATTTCAGTGTCGATTTTGGCGTCAACGGTAACGTCATCCTGCTCGTCCACTTCGGGCGCGGCCTCATCAGCCTCATCTTCGGGTGTCTCTTCTGTAAAGATCGACGCAGCCGCACCAGCAGTCTGGTTCTTGGCCACAACCGCACGGATGCGGCGCAGTTTGGCGGCAACGCTCTCGGTGTCGCTGTCGACGGGTGCCTCAGGTGACACAAACTCGGCGCGTGCCTCGTCCTGGGTGTCGTCATATTCATTGGTCGGAACAACCAGTGCCGCGGGTTCTTCTTTTGCGACAGGCTCTGTAATTGTGGGCTCCACAACAGGGGCAGTTTCCACAACAGGCGCGGGCTCTACAGCCGGAGCGGATTGCTCAACCGGTGCGGCCACTTCAACTGATTGCTCGATCGGGCGCAATACAACACCATTGTCATCAATTTTGGCTTCGACTTGCCGTTTGATTTCGCGACCAGCAATCTTGGCGAGCATCTCTGCATCAGGCGTCGGAGGTTCGGCGCCAAAATAGCGGTCATCGGCCGCCAGATCACGGAAATATTCGGCAATCGCCTTCATCGTGCCAAAGGAATCGTCGAATCCCTCAAGGGTGCACGAAAATGTGCCGTATGAGACTGTTAAAATTTTGCTCGCACCAATCATTGGCCTGCTCTCTTTCTATTTTTTTCTGCCTTCAACAACATATTCACCGACGAATGGTTCGATTTCATGGACAAAACAGGGAATTTTTGGGTATTAATTCATGGCCAAATTGTGGCGGTTTTTCCAAAAAGGCAGTAAAATACGGTGAATCCCCCTATTGTTGACACAAATCACCCTATAACCCTGTTGGGTGGCGGATTGGTTAATCCCGATATTGTTAACCATGCGTTCCGTTTTGCCCCGAATCTGGTTGCGGCGGATGGTGGTGCACGGGTTGCACTGGGTTTGGGCCATATACCAAAGGCGGTTATCGGCGATTTTGATTCGATTGATGCCGATACTATAGCGCAAATCCCGCCCGAGCGCTTGCATAGGGTCAAAGAGCAAGACAGCACCGATTTTGACAAATGCCTGCGCAACATTAAAGCCCCGTTGATATTGGGGGTCGGGTTTACTGGCGGGCGGCTGGATCACGAGTTGGCGGCCTATAACGCAATGGTGCGCCATTCTGACAAGCGCTGTGTGCTGCTGGGTGAGGTGGATTTGTGTTTTGTGGTGCCGGATCAGGTGCGGCTGGAGTTGCCGGTTGGCACACGGGTGTCACTGTTTCCGTTGGCACGCTGTCAGGTCACATCCACGGGGTTGCGGTGGTCCTTTACAGATCTGGAGATGGCGCCGGACGGCAAGATCGGCACCTCGAACGAAGCCAGCGCGGGGGTGGTTGAGGTGCAGGTGTCAAAACCAAAGCTGTTGATGATCCTGCCGCTGGAGCATCTGGATACGGTGATTAAGGCGCTGGGCTAGCCCGTTTGCGCAATCCGCCGTTCGCGCATCACTATATATAGGCCCGCCGCGATGGTGATCAGGATGCCGATGGCAGCGAGCCCGTTGGGGAAGTCGGAAAATATCATCCAGCCGATCAGCGTGGCAAAGGGGATTTCCAGATATTGCACCGGTGCCAGCGTTGCGGTGGGGGCGTATTTTAGCGACAATGTCATGATCAGATGGGCGAGGGTGCCCATGACGCCCAATGCAATCAGCAATATCCAGTCGGGACGGGTTGGACTGATCAGGGTCAGGGCGGGGAGGGTGCTGGAGGAGGTCATCCACAGGGTGATGCCAAGCAGGATCAATGACATGGCGCCGCTGATGGTTTGCAGGGTGATGGGGTCTGAATTGGTGGTTAACTGGCGGGTGACGATCATGAAACCGGCGAAGGCCACAGCGACGACCAGTGGCAGCAGCGCCACCGCGCCAACATCGGTAAAGCTGGGCTGGATCACAAACAGCGTGCCGATAAAGCCGACGGCACATGCTGTCAGCCGGTGTGGGCCGATGTGTTCCTTCAGGATCAACCACGCCAGCAGCAGCAGCAGGAAGGGTTCGACAAAGGCAATCGCCAGTGCTTCGGCCAGTGGCAGATAGATCAGCGACAGGAACATCGCGCCAATGCCGATGATATGCAGGATGGCGCGCAAGAACAGCAGCGCCAGCGTGCGTTTGGACATGCGCAAATCACGCCACGTGATCAGGACGACGGGCAGCAGGATGGTTAACTGGATGGCGAAACGGATCGTGAGGATCTGGATCACCGGCACGGTATCGCCCAGCAGTTTGGCCATAGCATCGGCAAACGGGGCCAGCACGCAGAACGCGGCCATCAGCAGGATGCCGAAAAGCGGGCGGTCTGTGTGTGGGGCAATGGACATTCGGGCAGGCTATGGCGGGGTGATTTCGGGGGCAATGGTTAATGCGCCGGACGGGGATTTGCGGCGGGCGCGGGGGTAGGGGTGTGTTTGGCTTGGTTAATATGGCGGTTTTAGCGTTTTGGCGGATATGAATCGCATATGAATTCCATATGAATTGCATATGCGGTTTTCCACGGGGCAGGCGGGTTAACAGGGCGTGCGGTGGGAGGTGTTAAGGGGAGTGGTTCGCTCTGCTTAACGGTTGCGCCGCCTGACGGCGTCGCCCCAAGCGCTGTTAGCCTACGGCGCAGGTATTTAGGAAAAGAAGAAAGGGTTCAGTCAAATCCGGCGAAGCGGGTTAGGGCGAAGGGGGCGAGGCGCTCGGGGGTGGTGTTTTGGGTGATTGCCTCAGTCATTAACGGGCCAAGAGCGGGGGCCAGCGTGATGCCGCTGTGGGTGGCGATGATGTGCAGGCCTTTGGCGTCGGGCATTGGCCCCGCGATGGTTTTGCCGTCCTTGGGGTAGGGGCGCACGCCGATGCCGAGGATGCAGTCGTCAATGTTGATGGTGCCGGTGAGGTGTGGCAGCACTTTGTAGGCGCGGTTTAGCAGCAGTTGGCCCATGTCGCGGAGGTGATCGGTGGATTGGTTGTCGATGATCATGCCGTCGATGTCGTCCGAGGCGATTTTCAAACCACCATTGAATTCCGGCAGGATGTGCAGCTCGTTTAGGGGGGCCGAGTAATAGAGGTGGCGGACCTGGTCCGGCGTGGCCAGCGGCGGGGTGGTGAGCAGCAGGCCGGGGATTTGGTTCAGCGGGAAGCGGGTGGCGAAGCCGTCGTATCCGGTGAGGGTGGCCAGCGTGACGGCGGTGTTTGGGCCGGTTGCGAGGAGGATGTTGGCGGTGTGGAAGGTGCCTTTGGTGGTGGTCAGGCCGGTGACTTGGCCCGCGTCGGTGGCCAGCAGTTCGGTCGCGGTGCAGTTTTGCTGCAGGGTGCCGCCGTGCGCGATCATTTGGTCGGCCATGAAGCGGGTGAACTGCGGCGCGTTGATGCAGAGGTCGTCGGGGGACAACAGCGCTTGGGCATCCGTTGGGAAAGTCATGTTTGGCTCAAGCGTGTGCAGTTCAGCGTGGGTGATCCAGCGGTTCGGGTAGTTTAGGGCGGTCAGGGCGCGGGCCTGTTCCTGCATGGCTTTGAAACCATCGGCGTCAGATTTCGAGGTGACTTCGAGTGCGCCGGTCGGGTTGATGCCGAGTGCTTTTGCGCCGAATTCCTGTAGCAGGGTCTGGTAGCCCGCCAGCCCCGCGGCGTTCAGGTTGTGGTAGGTCGCGTCGGTGGTTTTGGTCGAGGCGTTGGCCCATGCAAAGCTGTTGGCGGTGGTGCCTGTGGCGATTTGCGCCTGTTCGATCAGCAGCACCTTGTGGCCCGCGCGAGACAGATAGAACGCGGTGGTGCAGCCGATGATGCCGCCGCCGATGATGATTGTGTCATAGCGCATGTCGGGGAGAATGCGGCGGGATGGCGGGAATAGGAAGCGGTTTGTTTTCGGGTTGTGTGGAGGGGCGGTAGCGGGCAGGGTGCGGGGATGGTTGAGATTAAGGATATAGTGGATCGGGATAGCCTTGAGGGGTGGTTGAGGGACCAGCCGAAAGAGGTGTCTGTCTGGATTGCGCGGCGGGCGGCGATGCGGGTGTTGCCGGTTTATTGGGAGTGGACGGTTACATTCAAGGCTGCACGTAAAGGTGATTTGACAGCTTTGCCGTTTTTGCGGTTTTATCTGATCTCGGAGGTTGCGCGCACTAGGCCAACCTCCGAGATCATCGCCGCCGCCGATGCCGCCGCCGCCGCCGATGCCGCCTTTGCCGCCGATGCCGCCGCCGATGCCGCCGCCGATGCCGCCGATGCCGCCGCCGATGCCGCCTTTGCCGCCGATGCCGCCGCCGATGCCGTTTGGGCCTCAATCCGCGCAGATTGTATGGTGATCGCCGAGGGTGACGATTTGGATGGTCTGGAACTGTGGGCCAAGCGGGAGAACCCGCTGATTGGTGTCTGGACGAAGGTGAAAGTAAAGCTACATGTTCATAGCTCGTCCCGCCCAGAAGAAACTGCCCGTACCACCGCTCCGGTAGACTGGTCGTTCTGGATCAAATGGTATGACTCGGTTCTGGCGGGGGCGCCGTTGAACGGGGATATGCTGAAAGAGATTGCGCTGATTGAGCCTGCGGAGTGGGAGAAGGGGCCAGCGCGGGTGAATGCCCTGATTGGGGAGATTGAGCAGAAGTATGCGCGGGAGGCGACGCCTTACCCTGAAACCCTGACCTATGACGGGGAATATCATGTTGTCCCCGTATCCGAACTGCCCGCCCGCAGCTTGAAGGATGCGCGGGATCGCATTGCGGATGTGTCGCGGGATATGCGCAAAGGCGGAAACCAGTATTCGGCGCTGGGGGATGAGGCGGATGTGCTGGATGATGTTTTGGTGCGTTATCCTGATCGGGCGATCCGCCTGTTCGAGGTGTGTCACAAGGTGGTGGGCCATGTGGCGCGACATATCGAGAACGGGGTGCTGCCGGAAGGCGATAACCTGATTGGCGATGTTCTGGGTGATTTGCAAAACAGCGCGGATGATATTTACAATTTCGATGTGGACGTGCGGGCGTCGGTTGATGCGCGGGCCAAGCTGCGGTTTGGGCGGTTGGATCAGGGGCAACGCGATACGGTTGTGGCGTTGGCTGAGGCTGTGGCGCAGAACTCGGATGCTGACCTTGCCGAGGAAATGCGGGCGGATGCGGCCGAGGTCATGGGGGCGGATGATCCTGAGGGCGAGAGCAAGCCTGCGCGGTATCGGTTGAGTAGCCGGTTGGTGCGGGTTTTACTATTGGGCGGTGCCGGAGTAGGCGCCGTTATCGGAACATTGGCTGCGGTCGAGCCAGCGGTTTCGGGTGCGCAATACTTGTGGCAGATCATCCGGCCATTGGTCGGGTTTTAGATCGTGGTTCTTAGCATAGATAACCGCACCGCCCGCCGCCTGTGGCTGCAATCGCAGGGGATGGCGGCCGCGCCAGTGGGGCGGCCTGATGTGATGGGGATCATCCGGGGTTTGGGCTTTGTGCAGCTGGATACCATTCGCAATGTGGCCCGCGCGCATGATCATATCCTGTGGAGCCGTGATCAGTCTTATCGCGAGGGCGGGTTGGAGGCGTTGTTGGCCGAGGGTGAAGTGTTCGAGCATTTCACCCATGATGCGTCGTGTTTGCCGATGGATACCTATCCCTATTGGCAGCGCCAGTTCGCCCGCAAACGCAAATATGCGACGGGGTCGTCCTATTACCGCACAACAATGAGCAAGCGGGAAGTGGCGGCGATTATTGCGCGGATACGCGATGAAGGCCCATTGTCGACCCATGCGTTTGACACCAAGGTTGCAGGGGCCAAGGGCATGTGGAAGCGGCCGCCGCATAAGGTCGAGTTGGACAGGATGTGGTATGCGGGGGAGTTGGCGACATCGCACCGCATCGGGTTCAAGAAGTTTTACGATTTGGCGGAGCGGGTTATTCCGGATGCTGTGCGGGATGTGGCGCATGCGGATGCGGATCAGGTGGATTGGTTGTGTCGGGGGGCGTTGACGCGGTTGGGGTATGGAACGCTGGGCGATATTCAGCGGTTCTGGGCGGCGGTGAGCGCGCCGGAGGTGAAGGAATGGGCGAGTGGTGCCGGACTGGTGCCGGTTCAGGTTCAGGCGCGGGACGGCAGTTGGGGGCAAGCGTTTGCGCCCGAGGATATCGAGGCGCGGTTGGAGCAGGTTGCGGCCCCGACGTCCCGCTTGCGGATTATCAACCCGTTCGATCCTGTGGTGCGGGATCGTGCGCGGTTAACGGCGCTGTTCGGGTTTGACTACCGGATCGAAATTTTCGTGCCCGCGGCCAAGCGCAAGTGGGGGTATTATGTTTACCCTCTGTTGGAAGGTGACCGGATGGTTGGACGGATTGATATGAAGGCGGACCGGGCCAAGGATGGGTTGGTCGTGAAACAGGTCTGGCTGGAGCGCGGCTTTGGCTGGACGGGCGCGCGGGTTCGCAAGCTGGAGGCGGAACTGGACCGGATGGCGCGGTTTGTCGGGGTGAGTGGCATCAGGTGGGAGTGCGCGCTGGGCTGAGAAGGGTGATGCCTGCGGCGCGGATATTTATGGAACAATGATGGGGAGGTGTTAACCCGGTTGGTCGGGCCCTAACAATTCGGGATATTCACGGCCAGTCCGCCCAGCGATGTTTCCTTATAGCGTTCGCTCATATCCACGCCCGTCTGGCGCATGGTCTCGATGCAGCTGTCCAGCGGCACAAGGTGAGTGCCATCGCCGCGCATCGACAAGGAGGCGGCGGAGACGGCTTTGATTGCGCCCAGACCGTTGCGCTCGATGCAAGGCACCTGCACCAACCCTTTGACCGGATCGCAGGTCATGCCCAGATGATGTTCCAGCGCGATTTCAGCGGCGTTTTCCACCTGCATCGGGGTGCCGCCCAGAACGGCACACAAACCCGCCGCAGCCATGGCCGAGGCCGAGCCGATTTCGGCTTGGCATCCACATTCGGCCCCCGAAATGGATGCGTTATGTTTGATCAGCCCGCCAATGGCGCTGGCGGTCAGCAGATATTCGGGGATGCGCGAGACGCTGGCGCCCGGCACATGATCCAGCCAGTAGCGGGCGACGGCGGGGACCACGCCAGCTGCGCCGTTGGTCGGCGCGGTGACAACTTGGCCACCGGCGGCATTCTCTTCGTTCACCGCCATTGCATAGACGCACATCCAGTCGTTGATGGTGTGGGGCGCTGTCAGGTTTAGGCCTTGTTCCGCCAGCAGGGATTGGTGGACCGAATGGGCGCGGCGTTTGACGTTCAGACCGCCTGGCAGGATGCCGTCGGTGGCAAGGCCACGATCAATGCAGTCGTTCATGGTGTCCCAGAGGTGGATCAGCCCGGCATCAAATTCGGCAACCTCCATGTGGGTCAACTCGTTTGTGCGTTTCAATTCGGCGATGGATTTACCACTTGAGGCCGCCATCTCCAGCATTATTTCGGCGGTTTCAAACGGGTAGGGGCGCATGGAGTCACGCGCATCGAGGATCGGTTCCATCGCCTGTTCTGCTTCGGTCACCACGAACCCGCCGCCGATGGAATAATATGTTTCCTGCAACACCACGTCGCCCTGCGCATCTGTGGCCATCAAGATCATGCCGTTAGCGTGACCCGATAGCGGGGTGTCGTAGTCGAATATCAGGTCTTTTGCGGGGTCGAATTTCAGGGGGGGCAAGTCGGCGGGTGTGACGGTTTTGCTGGCTTTGATCTGGGTGAGGGTCGTTTCGGCCAAGCCTGTGTCATAGGTTTTGGGCAAGAACCCCGCCAGTCCCAGAATTGTGGCGCGGTCGGTGGCGTGGCCGACGCCAGTAAAGGCCAATGATCCATGCAGGGACGCGCGCAGCCCAGCCGCTTGAAACGGGGATGCCCGTAGCAGGTCCAGAAACCGGCCAGCCGCAATCATTGGCCCCATAGTATGGGATGATGACGGCCCGACGCCGACTTTGAACATATCAAATACGCTGAGGAACACTGCGCTGCTTCCTTATCCCTGTTTGCAGGGCTTATGAACGCGTATGCGGGCGGCAAAGCAAGTCCAAAAGCGACAGGCAAACAGTGTGATGCGGTGCTTTGCTATTTGGCGACCGGTTTGCGACGGCGACGTAGGGCCAACCCGTTGCGCATATTCAACGACAATAGGGTGATATTGGTGGCGCCTGCGATGATTTCTGCGGTTTGCACAACTGCACAACATAGAACATTGTATCAAACGCGCCCGCTTGGGCCTTTGACGCCAGAAAGAAAGCGCTGGGCATCAGGATCAGGATGCCGTTGGCGGCGATGATCTTCATCCGTTTGGCTTTGCGTCTTACCACGGGCAGTTTCCAGCCTTTGCCAAGGGACGCGCCGCTGGCCCCTGCCGCGATCATTGCGGGGATCAGCAGGGCCATACCATACAGCACGAAGGTTTTGACCGACGTGATCTGGGTGTGGTTGCCGAACAGTTCGGATATGAGCGTCGAGATCCAGAAGGTGAGGATGGTCAGCAGGGCGGTGGTGTCGGCAATGGCGTGAAGTTTATGTTTCATGGGAATCTCCAGATATGCATAGCATGCTATGCAAGTGTAAATTCACCACCATGACAGATTTCAAAACCCAATCCGCCGGATATTTGGCCAATCACATGGCGCGATTGTTTGAAAAAGGGCTGTATCGCCGGATCGAACCACTGGGATTGGCACCTGCGCAATTTATGACTTTGTTGGTGTTGTGGGAGTTGGATGGGATCACCCAGCAAAACCTGCGCCTGCATCTGGATGTGGAACAGGCGACGATGGCCAACACCCTGAAACGGATGGAGCGGGACGGGTTGATCACGCGCCGCGCCCACAAAAGTGACAAACGTGCCCGTCTGGTTTATCTGACCGATAAGGCGCGTGAAATGCGCGGCGGGGCGCTGGAAGCGGCGAAGGCGCAGAATGAGCTGGCGTTGGGGGATTTGTCAGAGCAGGAGCGAGAGCTGTTTGTGTCATTGATGCGGCGTGTGGTAGGGCGAATGAAGAATGAGTAGCTCGTCATCACAATACGCGATAATTGTAGGGTGCAAAACTGCTTTCGCAGGCAAAGGCGAATGATATGCATCCGCCTCTGCCAAAGGTGTCAAACGAAACCAATGTTACCTTATCCGGCAGGGCCGAAATGGGCAGAGATTGTATTGGAATCTCCTTGGCTACCGCTTGGCTGGAATGGCGTCAGCCGGACACGGGCGTATACTTCATCTTTGTTGCCGATCACCCAGCCAAAGATGATTGTATCCGGGTCTTCATCCAGAACATTGTTGCCGACATTCCGGACGATTTCACGGTTGATGCATCCGCGCTGTGCCTTCAGGCACCGGTTGCGAAGGGTCAGCAGGTGATCATCCCAGACAGGGTCATCACCGCGCAGGGTTACATTTTCGACAAATACGGACCCGTCCTTGATTTCACAGGCTGAAAAACAGACACGGTACGTCAGTTTTACACGGCTTGTGTCGCCATCACGATCGGTAATATCCAATCTTACATTACTAGGGCGTAGACCTATAAATGGAAATATGATTCACTGTATGAAACAGGGAGGGTTTCATGTCAGGACCATTTTGGTTAACGGAAGAACAATTCAACAAAATCAGCCCGTTACTGCCGAACAAGGTG
>NZ_JBSMEZ010000057.1:0-16911 GCF_056498605.1 Profundibacter sp. | reverse complement strand
CCTATTCCGGCGCCAGCATATATCCCGCCCCGCGCACGGTTTGCAGATAACGTGGCTGTTTCGGGTCTTCTTCGATCTTGCGCCGTAGCCGCGTGATCTGAACATCCACCGCGCGTTCTTGCGCTTGGCCGGTATCACGGCCCAGATCCTCGACCAGTTTGGCACGGCTCACAGGTTCATTCACACAACTTGAGAAAATCTTCATCAACGAGGATTCCGTCGCCGTCAGCCGAACCAGATCTTCGCCGCGCCACATCTCGCCGCGCTCCACGTTATAGCGCACAGGCCCAAGGTGCAGCACCTTCGGCCCCGCATTCAACGCCGTGTCTGCCGGAACCCGCCGCAGTATCGCGTTGATCCGCAGCAGCAACTCCTTTGGCTCGAACGGTTTGGCCAGATAATCATCTGCGCCAGCCTCAAGGCCCGAAATCCGGTCCTCGGTCTCGCCCTTGGCGGTCAACAGCAGGATCGGGGTACTGATCTTGTCGCTGCGCAAACTGCGGGTCAGGCTGATGCCGTCTTCGCCGGGCATCATCACGTCCATCACAATCATGTCAAATTCCAGCCCCGCCAAAACGCGCCTTGCGTGTTCCGCGTCACGCGCGGATGTCACCCAGAATCCCTGCCGGATCAGGAATTTTTGCAACAGCCCGCGAATCCGTTCATCATCATCTACGATCAGCAGGTGGGATTCTAGAAGTTCACTCATGTCTCTGCATCCTTCAACGCTTTGAAATACCGGCGCAATTCCGGCTCCATCATCGCCTCTAACACCTTGCGAAATCCTGTTACCGCCTCGGGGCCCACAACGCGATAAGCATCGCGCATCCGCTTGCGTTGTGCATCCGATAATTCACGCTCCAGTGTCGCACCCTCCTCAGTCAAAAACAAATGACGCTCGCGTTTGTCCCGTGTTCCCACGCGGCTCTCGACCAGACCGTCCTCGATCAAGGTGCGCAGCACGCGGTTCAATGATTGTTTGGTCACGCCCAGAATGCCCAGCAGATTGTTCACGGTGGTGCCGGGGCTGCGATGGATAAAATGCACCGCGCGGTGGTGCGCCCGCCCATAGGCATATTGGTCCAAAATCCGGTCAGGGTCCGCCGTAAAACCGCGATAGGCGAAAAACATCGCCTCGATCCCTTTGCGCAATTGTTCGTCCGTCAGGAACAACAGCGCCTCGCCCCCTGATCTTGCCTCCTGCCCCATTATTCCCCCGATCACATTTTCTAACTGTTTGGCTGATTTTACGTCAGTGTTGTTGACTTTCCAAGAATCAATTCGTAACAATCCACAGATTTTGCGCAATATTATGTCCTAATCGGCCCTATATTGCGCAACTTATGCAAAATATCAGTCGCGGAACGGCGATGATCAGAAAGGACAAGGCCATGACGGACGCATATGATAACCGCGACGGAACGATCTGGATGGACGGGATGATGGTGCGTTGGCGCGATGCCAAAGTCCATATCCTGACCCACGCCATGCACTATGCCTCATCTGTTTTCGAGGGCGAACGCGCCTATAACGGCAAGATTTTCAAAAGCCGCGAGCATTCCGAACGGCTGATCCGCTCTGCCAATCTGATCGACTTTGAAATCCCGTGGACGGTGGAGGAAATCGAAGGGGTCAAGCAGCAGGTTCTACGCGCCGCGCGCCTTAAGGACGGCTATGTTCGCGCCCTCGCATGGCGTGGCGCTGGCCAAGATATGGGTGTCGCATCAGCCCGCAATCCCGTCCATCTGGCCGTTGCCGCGTGGGAATGGGGTGCATATTATGGCGACGCCAAAACCAAGGGCGCAAAGCTGGATATTTCCAAATGGAAACGCCCATCGCCCGAAACCATCCCCTGCCAGGCCAAGGCCGCTGGCCTTTACATGATCTGCACCATGTCCAAACACACCGCCGAGGCAAAGGGCTGTTCTGACGCAATGATGTTCGACTACCGCGGCTATGTGGCCGAAGCGACCGGCGCCAACATCTTTTTCGTCAAAGACGGCGAGGTCCACACCCCGACGCCCGACTGTTTTCTGAACGGGATAACCCGCCAGACCGTGATCGGCCTGTTGCAAGACAAGGGCATCAAAGTGCACGAGCGCCACATCATGCCGGACGAATTGGAAGGCTTCGAGCAATGCTGGCTGACCGGCACCGCCGCCGAAGTCACCCCTGTGGGCCAGATCGGCGACTATAATTTCGAGGTCGGCGCCCTTGCACGCGACATCGCGGCGGATTACGAGAAACTGGTGCGGGAATAACCCCCGCCCCTATTCTTAGTCCCCAAAGTGAGGCCCGTAATGATACGGCACATTGTGTTTTTCAGCGCGAAAAACAAAGACGACATTGGGGATATTCTGGCAGGATTACGCATCCTCAAGGATATCCCCCACGCGTCAACGCTTGAAATTGAACCCAACATCCATTCCGACACGCTATCTGGCGAAGTTGACGTTGTGGTCTATGGCGAGTTCGCAGATCAGGGCGCGCTGGACGCCTACAAATCCCACCCGCTGTACCAGAAATCTATTGATCTGGTCCGCCCCTTGCGGGAATTGCGCATCGCCGCTGATTTTGTAGCACCGTTCACCAAATAAAAACCCCCACAACATAAGGTGGGGGCATTATGAAAATTAAAAACAGTTCGATCCTGATTGCAATTGTCCTTGTCGTGGCCCTGCCCGCGACCACGTCTGTCATTGCCTACCAAATCACCAGAAATCCGGCATTGCGCCCGCTTGCCCGCACCCTGAACGACGAAGCGATCTATAACGGTACCGCCATTTCCAACGAAATCGTTGCAATTATTCATTGGGGCACGGGGCGCGAGAAAAACTTTACCAAGCGGGATTTATCAAATGCAATTCATCAGGCTTTTGGGGCGCATGGTGTCGTGGTGCGGTTGGTTTTCAAGGATGTAGCGACGAATGACGCCGTTACAATTACCTATAAGGTAGGGCGAAACACACTGGGGCCAACCCGCATCAGCAAGGCGGCAGACAGCATTAACGGCGCTATCGCGGTTTACCGGATGTATCAGATGGCGGCAAAACCGCGAAGCTAAAGCCACATTGTTACTTTGGCTGTGCGACATTACGCATTGCGGCGCGCCCTTTGCCCAGCTGGCGCTCGCGCAGCACAATCGCTACGCCCGATAAAATAACCAGCGCGGCACCAGCCAGCATCATCCCTGTTGGCACTTCTTCAAAGACAAAATAGCCGATTATCAGCGCCCAGATCATCGACACATAGGTAAAGGGCGCCAAAGTGGACGCATCGGCAAACCTGTAACTGCTGGTCAACAAGACCTGCCCCAGACCACCAACAAAACCCATGCCGACCAGTAACGCCCACTCGGTGTCCGTCGGCCAAACCCAGCCAAACGGCGCTGATAACAGCGACAAGCTCAGCGATGTCATTGAGAAGTAAAACACAATCGCCGCTGTAGTTTCGACCGACGCCATGCGTTTGATAAATATCTGCGCAAAGGCGGCAAAAGAGGCTGATCCCAGTACCATCCCAGCCCCGATCATTTCACGCTGCCCCCCGCCTGCCAGCCCTTCTCCCAAACGTGGCCACAGGATGATCAACACCCCGACCAACCCCATCGCAACTGCCGCAATGCGCACCAGTCTGATTCGCTCTCCCAGCAAAATGGCTGCAAAGATGACGATCAGAATTGGCGTGACAAACCGCAGCGCTGTCACTTCGGGCAAGGGCAAGAATTTCAATCCGGCAAACCCCAACCCCATCGCCATCGTTCCCGCCACGCTGCGCATGATATGGCCGCGGTAATTATGCGTGCGTAATCCATGCGCTATATCCCCGCGCAACCACAGCCAGATAAAAACCACTGGTAACGCACAGGCGGACCGGAAAAATACCGCTTGGCCCGCAGGCACCCTGTCGGCGGCTTTGACTAATCCCGACTGTATCGAAAACACCGTGACCGCCAGCACGATCAGCAGTATGCCCCGTGCAGGTTTCATGGTGTTAACCGTGTGACGGCCCAGCGCGCCGCATCGGCCACCACCGCGTCCGCGTCCTCCACCAATCCAACGGCCACCTCGCGCAAAGTCCTATCGCCAGAATTGCCAATCGCATACAGCACGTTGCGCACAAACCGCCCGCGCTTGATCCGTTTGACCGGACTACCGGAAAACATCGCCCGAAATGCCGCATCATCCAGAACCGCCAGTTCTGCCAGCTTTGGCGCAACCAGATCGGCCCGCGCCACGTATCGCATCTCGCGGGCCTCGGCTGCAAATTTGTTCCACGGGCACACCGCCAGACAATCGTCGCAACCGTAAATCCGGTTGCCCAACAGCGGACGGAATTCCTCGTCCACCGGCCCGTCATGTTCAATCGTCAGATAGGAAATGCAGCGCCGCGCATCCAACTGATAAGGTGCTGGAAACGCATCCGTCGGGCAGACATCCAGACAGGCGGTGCAACTGCCGCAATTTTCCGGCTCGGCCCCGTCCACAGGCAATTCTATCGTGGTAAAAATCGAGCCCAGAAAAAACCAGCTGCCCAGATCACGCCCCACCAGATTGGTATGCTTGCCCTGCCATCCCAGCCCCGCCGCCTGCGCCAGCGGTTTTTCCATCACCGGGGCCGTATCAACGAACACCTTGATCTGCTCACCCGGTGCCTGCTCCAGTAACCAGCGCCCGACCCGCTTTAGCCGCTTTTTGACAATGTCATGGTAATCACGGTTCTGCGCATAAACCGAAATCGCACCGCGATCCGACATGCCGATCACCTCCATCGGATCGTGATCTGGCGTATAGGGTTCGGCCAGCATAATCACTGATTTCGCCTCGGGCCATAAATCCTGTGGGCTGCCGCGCCAGTTCATCCGCTCGGCCATCCAGCCCATCTGGCCATGTCGCCCTTTTTCAACATAGGTTTTCAAGCGCTCGGCGATTTGCGGCACATCCGAGGTGCGGCACACCCCCATGTTGGAAAACCCTTCCGCGTGGGCGAAATCAAACAGTCGCGCCTTTAGCGCAGCCGTCAAAAATCCAGATCCGTGTAATGCACCGGTGGTGGGAACCCTGAGACCTGATCCGCCAGAATCGAACGGAACGCCGGACGTGACTTGATCTTGGCATACCAGTCCTTGACGTTTTCATTACGGTTCCAATCCACATCCGAAATGTAATCCAGCGACGATAGATGCGCTGCCGCCGCGAAATCCGCCAGCGTCATCTGGTTGCCCGCCAGCCAACGCCGCTGATCCAGCAGCCAGCCCATATAATCCAGATGAAACTTGATCTTGCGCGCACCCGCTTTGATGTTCTTGCTATCCGGATACCCCAGTCCCATCACCTTCTTGTTGACCCGCTCATACAGCAGTTTTGATGTCACCTCTTGATGGAACTTGTCATCAAACCAGCTGACCAAACGGCGCACCTCAAAACGCTCTTTGGCATCTTTGGGCATCAGGGATGGTGTCGGATATACCTCTTCCAAGTATTCACAAATCGGCGCAGATTCGGCCATCGTCATCCCGTCCAGTTTCAAAACCGGCACTTTGCCTGCAGGGTTCCGGCGCATAAAATCGGCGTCCTGTTCCCAGTATTTTTCCTCGACCAGTTCAACCTCGATCTTCTTTTCCGCCAGCGACAGGCGCACCTTGCGGCAATAGGGGGACAACGGCACATGGAAAAGTCGGTTCATTGTAATACCACTCGGTTTTTTCTTTCTCTATTAGCCGCGATTGGTCGCAAATATCAATCCTCAAAGCACGCGGCCCGTCCATCCGCGCGGATGGTTGCCGCACCGCTGATGATCGCTTTGGTCCGCCTGCGCACCTGCGCCGACGGTTTTGAAGCCGACCGGCCCTTTGGATCAGGCAAGATCGCCGCCAGCCGCGCCGCTTGCAAGGCGGTCAGGTTTTCAGGGCCGACGCCAAAGTAATGCCGCGCGGCAGCCTCGACGCCAAACACCCCTTCGTCAAATTCGGCAACGTTCAAATAAACCTCTAAAATCCGGCGCTTAGACCAGAACGCCTCGACCAGCGGCGTCATCAATGCCTCCAGCGCCTTGCGGGTCCAACTGCGCCCTTGCCACAGGTAGGCATTCTTGACCACCTGCTGGCTGATCGTAGATGCGCCGCGCCCGCTGCCCTCATTCAAGGCGGCGCGAATGGCGACCATGTCAAAGCCCCAGTGATTGCAGAAATTTGCATCTTCTGCCGCAACGACGGACCGCGCCATAAATGGCGACACTTCTTCAATCGGGACCCACACGCGGTCCACCCCGTCCAACCGTCGGGCTTCCGACATGATGTAAGGCGTGGTTGGCGGGTTCACGACGGAATAGAAAAACACGGAAAATAGTACCAACACAACCACGGCCAACCCCCCCCGAAACACCCATTTCATCACCCAGCGCAACGGCCGGATGGATGCACGCAACTCTGGCACGACCTTCTTCGGCTTCTTCGATGCCGCGGGTTTCTTTTTCGTTGTTTTAGCCACACGAAACCATAGCCACGCCGCACAGGGGCAGGTCAACCCCCACGCACACGACTACCCTATTATTCAGCCGGAATTGCCGTCTCTTCAATCCCCAGCGAGTGCGAAATATTCGGCAGCATTTCCTTCGGGCAAACCTGTATGAAATTACCCCGCTCCTTATCCCAATACCGCAGGATTTCAGTCGCTTTCAGGCTGCCGGTCTCGGTCACATGGCGCTCGATCAGCCCTTTCAGCTCGGCCTCCCAATGATCCACAGTCACCGGACACGTCACCAGCGTTTCGTGGTTCATCAGGTCATGCGCCAACCCGTCAGGGTCATACAAATACGCCATCCCGCCAGACATGCCCGCGCCAAAGTTCGCACCGATCCGGCCCAGAATAACGGCCACACCGCCGGTCATGTATTCACATCCGCATGTGCCGCAACCCTCGACCACCACGGATGCGCCGGAATTGCGCACCGCAAACCGTTCACCCGCGCGGCCCGCCGCAAACAGATAGCCATCGGTTGCGCCGTACAAGACCGTGTTGCCGATGATGGTGTTTTCCGACGCCACCAGCGGGCTGACCATAGGCGGGCGCACCACAATCGTTGCCCCCGATAATCCCTTACCCACGTAATCATTGGCATCACCCGATACTTCCAGCTTCAGCCCCGGGGCCGCAAACGCGCCCAACGACTGACCTGCAGACCCCGTCAGTTTCACCGTCAAATGGTCCGGCTGCAACGAATTGCGCATCCCGAAATTCTGCACGATATGGCTGGAAACCCGCGTGCCGATGGTGCGATGCGTGTTCTGCACCGCATAATGCAGCTGCATCTTTTCACCGTCATTCAGAAACCGCGCCGCATCCTTGACGATCTCGGCATCCAGCGTATCCGGCACCTCGTTGCGCGGCTTGTCACGATCATATTTGATCGCCTCGCCCGCATCGACAGAAATCAGCAACGGGTTCAAATCCAGATCGTCCAGATGCGCCGACCCACGGCTGACCTGCGACAGCAAATCCGCCCGCCCGATCACCTCGTCCAGTGACCGCGCCCCGATACTGGCCAATATCTCGCGCACTTCTTGGGCGTAGAACGTGATCAGGTTCACCACCTTATCCGCCGTGCCGGTGAATTTCGCCCGCAACCGTTCGTCCTGCGTGCAAACCCCGACGGGGCAAGTGTTGCTCTGGCATTGGCGCACCATAATACAGCCCATCGAAATCAGCGCCGCGGTGCCGATGCCGTATTCCTCGGCCCCCATCATCGCCGCCATCACAATGTCGCGGCCGGTGCGCAGACCCCCATCGGTGCGCAGCGTCACCCGCTCGCGCAGGTTGTTCATCGCCAACACCTGATGCGCTTCGGTCAGGCCCATTTCCCACGGCAGGCCCGCATATTTAATGCTGGTCGCGGGGCTGGCGCCGGTGCCGCCGTTGTGGCCCGAAATCAGGATCACATCGGCCTTGGCCTTGACCACACCCGCCGCAATCGTGCCAACGCCGCTGGACGCCACCAGTTTCACCGTCACCTTGGCGCGCGGGTTGATCTGCTTCAGATCGTAAATCAGCTGGGCCAGATCCTCGATGCTATAAATATCGTGGTGCGGCGGTGGCGAAATCAACGTCACCCCGACCGTGGAATGGCGCAGCCGCGCAATCAGCTCGGTCACTTTCATTCCCGGCAGCTGCCCACCCTCACCGGGTTTGGCCCCTTGAGCAACCTTGATCTCAAGCTCTTCACACTGGTTCAGATACTCCGCCGTGACGCCAAAACGCCCCGACGCCACCTGCTTGATTTTCGCCGATGGATTGTCGCCGTTGGCCTCGGGTACGAAATGCGCGGGGTCTTCGCCACCCTCGCCACTGTCAGATTTCGCGCCAATCCGGTTCATCGCCACATTCAGCAGTTTATGCGCCTCGGGGCTAAGCGCGCCCAGTGACATGCCCGGTGTGACGAACCGTTTGCGAATGGCTGTAATGCTCTCGACCTCCTCAATCGGAATCGCATTGCCGATGGCCTTGAAATCCATCAAATCACGCAGATTGATCGGTGGATTTGATTGCATCGCCGTGGAATAACGCTTCCACAATTCATACGACGCCTGATCACAAGCCGATTGCATCAGATGCATATTATTGGCGGTCCACGCGTGGGTTTCACCCGTGCGCCGCGCTTTGTAAAAGCCGCCGATTGGCAGAACATCCTGCCCACCGCGCCAGCCCAGCGCATGCACCTTGTTCAACTTGCGCTGGATACCGTGCAGACCAATGCCCGAAATCCGGCTCATCATACCGGGGAAATATTCGGCAACCATCGCGCGCGACAGGCCCACCGCCTCAAAATTCAGACCACCGCGATAGGATGAAATCACACTGATCCCCATCTTCGCCATAATTTTCAGCAGCCCCGCGTCAATCGCCTGACGATACCGCGCCACAGCCGTTGTCAGGCTACAATCCAGCAATCCACGCGCGATCCGGTCGGCCAAACTGTCTTCGGCCAGATAGGCATTCACCACGGTCGCACCGCACCCAATCAGCACGGCAAAATAGTGCGGATCAATACACTCGGCGGACCGCACATTGATCGAACAAAAGGTGCGCAGACCTTTGCGCGTTAGCCACGAATGCACCGCAGAGGTTGCCAAAATCATCGGCATCGCCACGCGGTCCTCGTCTTGTTGTTCGTCGGTTAACACGATATGGCCCGCACCCGAACGCACCGCGTCCTCGACCTCGCTACAGATCCGCGCAAGGCCATCATTCAGCGCACCTTCGCCACCATCGGCATCATAAGTGCAATCGACTGCAGCGACAGAATCGCCCAGATGATCCAGCAAACCCGCGAATTGCGCATTGCCGACAAAGGGACTCTCCAGCACCAGGATTTCGGTCTGGCTGCTGCTTTCATCCAACACATTTTTCAGATTGCCGAACCGTGTTTTCAGGCTCATCACCCTGTATTCGCGCAAACTGTCAATCGGCGGGTTGGTCACCTGACTAAAGTTCTGCCGGAAAAAATGAGACAGCGGGCGATATTTTTCTGACAGCACAGCTGATGGCGTGTCATCGCCCATGCTGGCCAAAACCTCTTTGCCATCTTCGGCCATCGGCGCAAGAATCTGCTCCAGTTCCTCTATTGAGTAGCCCGCCGCGATCTGGCGCTTGCGCAGCTCGGCCCCCTCGAAAACCGGCGCCTCGCTCATGCCCGCCAGCGTGTCTTCCATATCTGTGATCCGGCCTACCCAGTCGTCAAACGGCTGGCTCGCGGCCAGCTTGTTCTTTAGCTCGGTGTCCTTGAACAGCTTGCCCTCTTTCATATCGACAGCAATCATTTGGCCCGGGCCAAGCGCCCCTTTGCGCACAACAGTCGCCTCATCCGTTGGCACCATGCCCGCCTCGGAACCGGCCATCACCAGCCCGTCACCGGTGACCACATAGCGCATCGGGCGCAAACCATTACGGTCCAGACCGGCGCAAACCCAGCGCCCGTCGGTCATCGCCAATGCGGCGGGGCCGTCCCACGGCTCCATCACCGAATTGCAATAACTATACATATCGCGCCAACTTTGCGGCAATTCGACCGCCTGTTTGCTCCAGCTTTCGGGCACCAGCATGGTCTTGGCCATCGGCGCATTACGCCCCGCACGCACCAGCACCTCGAACACCGAATCCAACGCCGCACTGTCGCTGGACCCATTGGAAATGATTGGCTTGATATCTTCGGCTAGGTCTCCAAACGCACCGGATGCCATGCGAATTTCATGGCTCTTCATCCAGTTCACATTGCCCTTCAGCGTGTTGATTTCGCCGTTATGCGCCAACATGCGGAACGGTTGCGCCAGCCACCACTGCGGGAACGTGTTGGTGGAGTAACGCTGATGATAAATCGCAAACGCACTCTCGAACCGTTCGTCCATCAGATCGGGGTAAAACTCGGCCACCTGCTCGGCCAGCATCATACCTTTGTAAATGATCGACCGGCACGAAAGCGAGCACAGATACAACCCATTAATCTGCGCCTCGGACGCAGCTTTTTCAATCCGGCGACGGATCACATACAGCTCGCGCTCGAATGTATCCTCGTCCACACCCTTGGAATTTGAAATCAGAATTTGCTCGATCTCGGGGCGGGTCGCGTCAGCCTTATCGCCCAGACAGCCCACAGAAACCGGAACCTGACGCCAGCCGTAAATGTAATACCCCATCCGCAAAACTTCGGTTTCAACGATGGTCCGGCAGGTTTCCTGCGCGCCAAAATCCTCGCGTGGCAGAAAAACCTGCCCCACGGCAATCAGCTCGTCAAACCGCGGCTCGTGACCGGTGCGCCGGATCTGATCATAGAAAAATCTGGCCGGAATTTGCAGTAAAATACCGGCCCCATCACCCGTCTTGCCATCCGCATCCACAGCCCCGCGATGCCACACCGCCTTTAGCGCGTTGATGCCGTTGTCCACCACCTTGCGACTGGCCACACCATCAATGGACACCACCAGACCGACCCCGCAAGAAGAATGCTCCTCATCCGCGGAATACATGCCGTTGTCTTCCAACCACGCCCGCTTTGCTTCTTCGCCTTTGGCCCATTCCGAATCATATTTGGTCATTTCGTCTCTCCGGTTTCCTCATAGCGATGCAATTCCCGACACCGCTGATATGCTTTCTCATTCCGCCACTCACCGCCTGCCTGCTTGGTCAAATCCCGAAGCTGGCGGGGGTGGTTAGACATGCAGGCGTCTATAATCGGCCCCAACAAATCCTGTTCTTTCAACGCTTTGGCGATATTGTGGTCCTGCGCTGGAAAAATATAATGCCGCAGGTTTTCCTGCACAGGAAACCGCGACCAGTGAATATGCTCTGCCTGCTCGCCACCATGAAACACGTAATGTTGCCCGTTATCCTGCGGCAAGTTCTCAACACAGGGCACATTGAATTTTTTCACCTTGTCACGGAAATGCCGCCAGCGGGTTTCCTCGGGCATGATCGCCTTATCAACCGAATACTGCGGCGTGAACGCGATGGTTACATCGGTTGGCAGCACCCGCGACAGATTCAGCGCCATAAACCCGCCCATGCTGCTGCCCATCGCAACCAACACTTTTGGCGTATGACGCGCCATCAATGTTTCCATCAACTCGACGATTTCGGTCTGCAACCCAGGCGCCGATAACCAGCTGCGCGTTTTATCCGAGATGAACAAAACCGAATGCGCCCCGCCCCCCGACGCCGCCTTCATAAATTCGAACGGCGGCATCTGGCCCCGCTTGGTGCCCACGCCCGAACAACACAACACCAACGTATCCGACTGCCCTTGATAATAGGAAAACCGGAACCGTTTATCGGTTTTTATAGGGGTCAGTTCCAGCATTAGCCGCGTGGCTCCAAAGGTGGCAACGCCGACATCATATCGTCACAGCCAAACTCTGGCCGATCCACCAGAAATCCGGCCTCGCCCGGCTCGATAAACAACACTGGCGTGTCGTCATATTGAAATGTCTCGCCACCTGCTGTTTCAGTTTCACGCCCCTGAAAAAACAGCCGAAACCGCTCGCTGACAAACTGGTTTCCTGTGGTGTGCACAACTGCACTGCCATTGTCCGACTGCACGGAAATCTCGAATTCAGTTACCAACAGCGGCTCACCATCTATAGTAACGCGCGTGCCGTTCAGGCGGTCAAATCCGGTGATCCGTTCCACCGCAATTTGCTTGCCAAACTGCTTCACAGATTGCCGGAAATCGAAATCATCACGCCGCGTCTCAAACAACTCTGTCATCGAATTGGCATCCGATTCCTCGGGGATCAACTCGCGCGAAATATCCACACCCTGCGGGAAGCTCTGCAACCAGCGAAACTCACGGTCCAGATATTGCAAAAAAGTCGGCCCCTCGTCATCAATCGACATGATCCAGTGGTTACCCTCGGGGTCTCCCTCACAGGTCCAGTAATGCGACACCTCGCAACTTTTCATCTGCACCGTTAGATATGCGGTGCACCCTTTGGGCGGGATGAATGTGCCGGCATGTGACGCGATTGGAGAAAAAACCAATGCGGTCAAAAAGTACAATATTTTCATTATGACGCTCCGAACATTGCCAAGGTAGCCGCCGTGTCCAGCCGCGTGCGCTCGCCTTCCAGCGCCACACAATCAGGTTTCACATCGACAAAAATCTCGCGGGCCATCTTCAGACCGGATGTGTCATCCAGCAGACCAATCGGCATATGATATTCACCGCTATGCGGCCCCTCGGCTGTCACCCGATACCAGATGCCGGATCCGCATTTTTTGCACCACGCCCGCTCGGCCCAGTCGGATGATTTATATCGGTCGATGTTTTCCTCGCCTTCAAACGTAACCGTATCCGCCGGAACCGTCAGACCCATCATGACTGATCCCGCCCAGCGCTGGCACATCTTGCAATGGCAGGTGCCGAACTCGGGGTTCAGATCGCGGATAGTAAAATGCACCGCACCGCATAAACATTTTCCTGTTCTGTCCATTTCACTCTCCGCTATTACGTCACCAATGATGACCTGTTATTTTTGCGCCTGTATCGCCGTATGTATAAAATCCATACGTTATCCATACGGTTTATGGGTCGCTATTTTTTACTCTGCAGCCACATCCGCCACGCTATTCAAATAACCCAGAATCGAGCCTGCAGCCCCGCGCCCATCGCTGATTGCCCACACCACCAGACTTGCCCCGCGCACGATGTCACCCACGGCGTAAACCCCATCAATCTCGGTTGCGTGGGTTTTGAAATCGGCTTTGATCGTGCCCCAGCGCGTTACTTCCAACGCATCCTCGTCCCATAATGTTGGCAGCTCTTCTGGCGAAAATCCTAGCGCCATAACCACCAGATCGGCAGGTTCGTTATAATCCGCACCCTCGATCACTTCGGGGCTTTGGCGACCTGTGGCATCAGGCGCCCCAAGGCGCATTTTCTGCACCTTCACAGCCTCAACCGGATCGCCGATAAATCCGTTTGGTGCGGTCTGCCAGATAAATTTAACGCCCTCTTCTTCGGCATTCTGCACCTCGCGCATACTGCCTGGCATGTTAGCCTTATCGCGCCGGTACAGGCACTTCACGCTGGTCGCCCCTTGGCGGATAGCGGTGCGCACACAGTCCATCGCGGTGTCGCCACCGCCAATCACTACCACCCGTTTTTCGGCTGCATTCAACGCGCCGCTCACGAATTGCGGCACCTCGTCACCAAAGCTGACTTTGTTGCTCGCTGTCAGGTAATCCAGCGCCTGAACCACGCCAGCCGCCCCGACACCCGGCGCTTGTAAATCCCTTGGTTTATAGACCCCTGTGGCGATCAACACCGCATCATGTTGTCCTGTAATGGCCTGAAAACTGATGTCATCCCCGACGTTGCAATTCAGCACAAACTGAACGCCGGCTTGCTCCAACTGCTCAATTCGGCGCATCACCACGGGTTTCTCCAGTTTGAAACTAGGGATGCCATAGGTCAGCAACCCGCCCGCCCGATCATAGCGGTCATAAACCGCCACTTGCACACCCGCGCGGCGCAGCACATCCGCCGCCGCCAGCCCGCCGGGGCCAGCCCCGATGATGCCCACCGACTCTGTGCGCTCTGTATGCGGCAGGTTCGGTGTGACCCAGCCGTTATCCCACGCCGTATCGGTGATGTATTTTTCAACCGCCCCGATGGTCACGGTTTCATGGCCGGAATTTTCAATCACGCAATTGCCTTCGCACAGACGGTCCTGCGGACAAATCCGGCCACATATTTCAGGGAATGTGTTGGTGGCCTGACTTAACTCATATGCCTCTTTCAGCCGCCCCTCGGCGGTCATTAGCAACCAATCGGGAATGTTGTTATGCAACGGACAATGGGTTTGGCAATACGGCACACCGCATTGGCTGCATCGGCTCGCCTGCTCCTCGGCTTTGGCGCGGGCGAACTCTGCGTAAATCTCGTGGAAATCCTGATTTCGTAGTATTGCTTCACGTTTCTCGGGCATATCCCGTTTCACATCCACAAACTTTAGCATAGGTTGTTTCGCCAAGGTCCCGACTCCGTCTTTTTAACCAGAACCAACCCAATAAACAGAGTTGCAGGAAAAGAAAAGTCACCAATCCTGACCTATTATAATATTTTCTGCTCTTTCGCGCAGAGGGTTTAGCCACAACTCGCAATAAAAGGTACGCCATACTTACCTTTTTTGATTTAGCCAATTAAAACAAGGCCAATAATCGCAGCGGTCCCGACAATAATCCGCCACCAACCAAACAGCGCATAGCCATTCTTGCTGACATACCCCAGCAGCCATTTGACCACCAAAACCGCAACAACAAAGGCCATAACAAAGCCGATGGCAATTTCATTCAACGCACCCGCATCCAAAACATCACGATTTTTATATAGATCATATGCAAAGGCCCCCGCCATTGTCGGCATCGACAAAAAGAATGAGAATTCAGCGGCAGCCCGTTTATCCGCCCCCATCAACAACGACCCAACGATGGTAGAACCTGATCGCGAAACCCCTGGAATCATTGCCAAAGTTTGCACAAATCCGATTACTAACGACATCTTCAGTGGAAACTGCATCGCATCATGGTAACGCGGTTTTAGCGGCAAACGGTCGACCCACAACAACACAAAGCCACCCAAGATAAGCATCACCGAAATCAGCATCGGTGATTCAAACAACACCTCTTTGATAAAATCATGCGCCAATACGCCAATCACCACAGCAGGCATAAATGCAATCAGGATCGAATAGATAAAGCGGCGCGATTGCGGGTCGTTTACCGTGCTGAAAACCGACCAAAGCTTGGCCGAATATATTGTCAGAATCGCCAGCACCGACCCCAGCTGTATCACCACCTCGAATGTCTTACCCGCCGATTCAAACCCTAAAAAATGCCCGGCCAACAGTAGATGGCCGGTTGATGAAACCGGTAGGAATTCGGTTAATCCCTCTAGTGCGCCCAGAAACAGGGATACCAGCGTGGTGCTGTCAGTCATTGCATTACCTTTGATCTATAACTCAGGTGTTCCGCAGCTTTTTGGCAGATTCCTTAA
The DNA here is from genome assembly GCF_056498605.1 of Profundibacter sp. NCBI lineage: Bacteria > Pseudomonadati > Pseudomonadota > Alphaproteobacteria > Rhodobacterales > Paracoccaceae > Profundibacter > Profundibacter sp. The sequence goes on along the minus strand of NZ_JBSMEZ010000057.1, from coordinate 1,368 downwards.
TGGATGCAAATTCGCCAGACGGGCGAAACCGCCACAAATAATCCGGCGCCACAGCCTCGTATGGCGTGGGTTTAACCCCCAGATCGGCCAAGCCCCGCACGCCCTCAGATATTACATTATCATGGCGCAACATACGCACCTGATCACGGGTCAGAATATTGTTCGGGATCAGTCCCATCGACAGGGTCTGCATCATGTCAAACCCGAACCCCATGATCCGCCCGACAAAGAACGGCAGGTTTAGCACCAGACGGCGGCGCTGGATTTCACCCAGCATGAATTGAACCAACCCCTTCAAAGTTTCCACTTCGGGCCCACCCAGCTCGTAAACCCCTGTCGGGGCATCCCCCGTTAATGCCGCCTCGGCAGCCGCGGCAACATCATCAACATAAACCGGCTGAAATTTCGTATTCCCGCCCACCAGCGGCAGCACCATACTGAACGCAGTCATGCCCGCGAACTTGTTGAAAAACTTGTCCTCGACCCCGAAAACAACAGAGGGGCGTAATATAGTGACGCTCGGAAAATACGTCATCACACTTTCCTCGCCCAACCCTTTGGAGCGTGCATAGTCACTATCGCTCTCGGCATCCGCCCCAATCGCCGACAGATGCACCATGCGCTTTACACCTTCAACCGCTGCAAGGCGGGCAATACGCTCCGCCCCTTCATGTTGCACGGCATCAAATTTATTGCGCCCGCGGTTGTTCAGAATGCCCACGCAGTTCACCACAGCATCGGCTCCACGCAGCGCCGCTCGAACCGAAGCATCATCACGGATATTGCACAAAATCGGTTCGACCTGCCCGACTACACCAAATGGTTTCACAAACAACGCTTCATTCGGGCGACGGACCGCAACGCGTACGCGCCAACCGGCCTTTGCCATCCGCAATGCAATATAGCGCCCGACAAAACCGGAACCGCCGTAAATAGTGACAAGTTTGGACATAGGAAAGCCTCCGCTTAAACGTTGCATTCTCAATAGCTTTTTCATGGTCGGGGAACAAGTCACGATCACAGCTGACGGTTTTTGCACTAACACCCCGTTGACACCCCCCGAAAGTCGCTATAATCCGCCCTCTACGACACTTGATAATATGCCCAGGTGGCGGAATGGTAGACGCGCTAGCTTCAGGTGCTAGTATTCGCAAGGATGTGGAGGTTCGAGTCCTCTCCTGGGCACCAAAAAATCTTCTCATACATGCTCATATCTGCTCAAAACCGTTGATTTTCCAGCGGTTTTTCTATATCTATGTTTCCATAGCTGAACATACGATACCCCCATTTCTCAGCTAATTGGGGGTATCGGTGGGGGTAATACCCCCAAGTTAGGAAAGCGATACCCCCAAATGCAATTATCCGAAT
>NZ_JBSMEZ010000056.1:0-2274 GCF_056498605.1 Profundibacter sp. | reverse complement strand
GTCGTCAATCGCGCGTCTGTCAGACTCGATCTGGGTCTCGCAGGCCCACCGACAAAGCCAAGCCCGCCGCGTTGCCGCTCAAGGTGGGTCCAGGCCCGCACCAGACGGGTGCGCTGGTAGGAAAGCGCCGCCATTTCGACCTGAAGCACGCCTTCACGGGTGCGGGCACGATCCGAGAAGATTTCAAGGATCAGGCCGGTGCGATCAAGGATCTTCAGCCCCCACTCTTCTTCCAGATTGCGCTGCTGCACTGGCGTTAGCGCGCCATCAATCAACACCAGCTCGATTTCCTCGGCGGTAAAGATCGCCTTTAGATCGGCAATCTTGCCCTTGCCAAACAACACCCCAGCCCGAACAGCCCGCAGTTGCACAATGTCGGACCCGATGATCTCCATTTCAGGCATGGCTTTGGCCAAGGCCACAGCCTCGGCCAAAGCCGCCACAGGATCACGGCGTGCATTGTCAAACTTCAGTTCGGGATGCAGAACCCATGCGCGGGTGTTGCGCGGGGGATCAATTTCCATATCGGGTTATTCTTCTTCGCCGTCATATAGATTGATCGGCGCACCCGGCATGATGGTGGAAATCGCGTGTTTATATACCAGTTGTGCTTGCCCGTCGCGGCGCAATAGCACACAGAAGTTATCAAACCAGGTGATGACACCCTGCAATTTCACCCCGTTGATCAGGAAAATTGTTACTGGAACTTTAGCCTTACGGACGTGGTTCAAAAACGCGTCCTGCAAATTTTGTCTGTCGGCAGCCATTGGTCTTTCGCCTTTTTATTGTGGTCTACCCCTGTCGGGCAATGAAACATGTTACTCAAACTATGATTATGTCGTGGCTTTGCAATAGATTCCAGCCCTAAAATCAGCCCGTTAGCCGCTTTTCCAACGATCTGTGCCTTAGGAGCGCCACAAGGCGGGGTTGAACAGGGCGATAATTGCCAGTGTTTCCAGCCGTCCCAGCACCATTGCCGCGGCCAGTATCATCTTGGCAGCATTGCCCAGATCAGCGTAGTTTTGCACGTCTTGCGCGGCAACATCGGCCAACGGGCCGGTGGTGGACAGGGCCGAAATAGTAAACACCATCGCCCCGTCAAAGGACAAACCAGTCAGGGATAGCGCCAACATCACCAGCGCCACTGACATACTGAACAGCATAAAAAATATCCACGATATTTGCGCCCCGAACCGGCGAATATGGCGGGCCTGCGACCCTGCTCCGCCCACGCTGGATGGGTATAGCAGGCGCTCCATTTCGCGGGTGCCGTGTTTATAGAGCGCATAAACCCGCATCAGTTTAACCCCGCCTGCCGTGGTCGCCACGCCGCCGCCAATTATCGACAGACCCAGAAGGATCAAACCCGAGGATTGCAGTCCGGACCACCCCCGCGCATTGGCCCAGTCCGCGGATTCAAACCCCGTGGTGGTCAGGAATGATAAAACGGTAAACGCCGCCCCCCATAGGGCGCGCATGGCCGCAGCAAGATCGGTTTCCAGATTGCTGTCATAGGCCCCGACCCAGTGGCGGGCAAACAGCAACACCGGCACCACGATCACCAGAAAGGTTCCCATGCGGAATTCAGGATCATGGCGCAACTGGCGCAAGCCCCGCACCTGCTGATCCTTGGAAAACATCAGCCGCGAAATGGCAAAGAACAGAAAGGCGAATATGATCACTTCGCCCAACACACCGCTACCGCTTGACCCGACACCGCCAATCGGCGAAATGCCACTGGTGGCCAGCGTCGACATCGCGTGGCTGACGGCCACCAGCGACGTATCCCCCGCCAGCAGCAGTGCGATCCACAACACCAGCGTTAGCCCCGCGTAAACCGGAAACAGCATCGCCGCATAGCGCGTCAGCCGTTGCGAGGCGTTGGCAACACTCGTGATCTGGGAAAACTGGCTGCGCCCGGTATTGCCAGCGTCGGTCGATGTCACCTCGAACCCGCCCAGATTAAGCGGGGCCAAAATGGCGATGGCCATCACCCAGGCCAGAAATCCGCCCATCCAGCCCACCAGCGCCCGCCACAGATGCAACGCATCCGGCAAACGGTCCGGCACAAACAGGGTGGCGCCGGTGGTGGTCAGGCTCGATACCATTTCAAAATAGGCATTCAGAAAACTGGTGTTGCGCAGCCCCTCGTAAAACGGCACCGCCAGCATGATCGGCAACAATGTAAATGCGCCCAGCAACGCCGTCAGGTGGCTGCGGGCCAGATTGGTGCTGTGACCGGCGGCACTGGCCAGCCCGATCATCGCAGTCAGG
>NZ_JBSMEZ010000055.1:0-13951 GCF_056498605.1 Profundibacter sp. | reverse complement strand
CAAGCGCAAGAACGCGCGGTGGATGTTCAGATCACGCGGCTACGGCGCAAGATCGAAGAAGACCCGAAACAGCCACGTTATCTGCAAACCGTGCGCGGGGCGGGATATATGCTGGCGCCGGAATAGGCGCTAGTTATCGGGGAAGCATTCGGTAGGCGGGTTGCCATCCCACTTACCAATTGGGCCGCTGGGGGATTTGGTGCGGAAAGTTATTTCGCGCAGGAACGTGCCTCTGGTGCGCACGCCTTTGCCCGACAACAGATTCACATCACAAGTCCCGCTTTTTTCAGGGTCCAGCGTGTCATACCAATTGTAAGTAAATCCGGCGAGCACAAATGTATCATCGCGCCAAGCCACCGTCAGGATCTGGTGCCAGCGGTCACGGCCAATGGATTCGTTCATTGAGCGGATCAGTAGTGAGCCATGCGGCGTGACTGCAAGTTCCGGATGCTGGCCAATTCCGCCAACCCAAACCACTGATTTTGCTTCTGAGAGCAGGTCAAGTTGCCCCTCGGAGTTGCGGACCCAGATGTTCAGATCGGCCTCGCCGCCCTCATCGGTTTCGCGCAATTCGGCACGGTCGATCAATCCGTCGCCTGTCAAGTCAGCGTCAAGGGTCGCGGTGAAATTCTGGGCGAGGGTTGCGGTTGGAAAGAATAGAAGAAGGGTAATTAAGAAGCGCATAGGTAAAATCCTGTTTTGTTCAAAACTTGTTTGAGTTGCAGTATTGCCCTAGCTTTACCCAATGACCACATTATTTTTAACGCACCCCGATTGTTCATTACATATCACACCGGCAGGTCACCCCGAACAGGTGGCGCGACTGGAACATGTGTTGGCAGCGCTAGACGCGCCTGAATTCAAAAGCTTAAAGCGTGAAGAGGCCCCAATGGCGGACGAGGCGCATATTCTGCTGGCCCACCCACCTGCGCATATTGAGCGGATCAGGGATGCCGCACCTACGGATGGCTGGATGTCGCTGGATGCAGACACGCATATGTCGGCGGGCACGTTGAATGCTGCGATGCGGGCGGTCGGGGCGAACATCCGCGCCGTGGATGCGGTGATGGGCGGTGAGGTGCAAAATGCGTTTTGCGGGGTGCGCCCGCCGGGGCATCATGCGGAGCGGGAAAAACCGATGGGGTTTTGCCTGTTTGGCAATGTGGCGATTGCGGCGAAATATGCGCTGGAGCACCATGATGCGGGCCGTGTGGCGATTGTGGATTTCGATGTGCACCATGGTAATGGCACGCAGGATCTGCTGTGGAGAGAGGCGCGGGTGTTGTTTTGTTCATCGCACCAGATGCCGCTTTATCCCGGATCGGGGGCGGCAACGGAGACCGGTGAATATAATAATATCCTGAATTACCCGCTGTCCGAGGGCAGTGGTGGTAACACGATGCGTGCGGCGTATGACAGTGAAATTTTGCCCACGATCGAGGCGTTCAAGCCAAGTTTAATTTTGGTGTCGGCGGGATTTGATGCGCATCGTTCTGATCCGTTGGCAGGGCTGGAGTGGGAGACCGAGGATTTCCGCTGGCTGACGCACCGGATTTGCGATCTGGCGGATAAGGTTTGTGATGGTCGCATTGTCTCGACTCTGGAAGGCGGGTATGATCTGGACGCGTTGGCGGCGTCGGTTGCGGCGCATGTAGAAGTTTTGATGGAGCGCGGCGAATGAGCGACACACCTGTAAACAAGATGAGCTTTGAAGAGGCGATGGCCGCTTTGGAAGCTGTGGTTGGCCAGCTAGAGCGGGGCGATGTGCCGCTGGAGCAATCGATCACCCTGTATGAACGGGGTGCTGCGCTGAAAAAGCGCTGCGAGGCCAAGTTAAAAGAGGCCGAGGAAAAAGTGGCTGCGATCACGTTAGGTGAGGGCGGCGAGCCAACAGGGACGACACCGGTCGAAGGGCTGTAATGTTTCAAAATGCACTGGCAGACGCGGCGGGCCGGATTGGCGCCTGTCTGGAGGAGGTATTGACCCCGTTCGGTGATTTGGAAGTGGCCGATGCGATGCGATACGCGACGGGCGGCGGTAAACGGTTGCGCGGGTTTCTAGTGTTGGAAAGTGCGCGCCTGCACGGGGTTGCGGCGGAACGCGCGGTCTATGCGGCGGCGGCGGTCGAGGCATTGCATGCCTATTCATTGGTGCATGATGATCTGCCCTGCATGGATGATGACGATTTGCGGCGGGGCCAGCCAACGGTGCATGTGAAATGGGACGAGGCCACGGCGGTTCTGGCGGGAGATGCGTTGCAGGCCTTGGCGTTTGAAGTGTTGGCGAGCGACGCAGTGTCGGATGATCCTGCGGTTCGGCTGGCGCTGGTTGCGTCGATGGCGCGGGCCGCAGGGGCACAGGGGATGGTGCTGGGTCAGGCGCTGGATATTTCAGCCGAGACCGCGAGTGCGCCGTTGACGCTGGATGAAATCACAAGGTTACAGGATGGTAAAACCGGCGCGTTGATTTGCTGGTCGGCCGAGGCGGGTGCGGTGATGGGGCGGGCGGATGTCACCCCCTTGCGCCAATATGCCCGCGCCTTGGGCCTTGCGTTTCAGATCGCCGATGACATTCTGGATGTCGAGGGCGATGCCGCGCTTGCCGGAAAACGGCTGGGCAAAGATGCCGATGCGGGCAAGGCCACGTTTGTATCATTGCTGGGTCTAGAGGGCGCAAAGACGCGTGCAGCAGAGTTGGTCATGCAGGCCGAAGCTGCGCTTGAACCTTATGGCGATAAGGCGGATAACCTGCGACAAGCTGCGCAATTCGTTATTACGCGCGAAATGTGAGATACTGGGATTGATATGAACGACAGACCCAAAACCCCGATTCTGGACCGCGTGACAGTTCCTGCCGATATGAAGGCGTTGTCCGACCGCGAGTTGAACCAACTGGCTGATGAGCTGCGGGCCGAGGTGATTTCGGCGGTGTCTGTGACGGGTGGCCATCTGGGTGCAGGGCTGGGCGTGGTTGAATTGACCGTCGCTATCCATGCTGTTTTCGAGGCTCCCAAGGACCGGTTGATCTGGGATGTTGGGCATCAATGCTATCCGCATAAAGTGCTGACAGGACGGCGCGATCGTATTCGCACCCTGCGCCAAGAGGACGGATTGTCAGGGTTCACCAAGCGGGCTGAGTCTGCCTATGATCCGTTTGGGGCTGGGCATAGCTCCACGTCAATTTCGGCTGCTTTGGGGTTTGCAGTCGCGCGTGATCTGGGGGGGGCTCCGGACCACGGTATTGGTGATGCGGTTGCAGTGATCGGTGACGGGGCTATGTCGGCGGGCATGGCTTACGAGGCGATGAACAACGCGGGTCATTTGAAAAAACGCATGTTCGTTATTCTGAATGACAACGAGATGTCGATTGCACCCCCTGTGGGTGCGATGTCGGCCTATCTGTCACGCCTGTATGCTGGCGAGCCATTTCAGGAATTGAAATCAGCCGCCAAGGGGGCCGTCAGCCTGCTGCCGTTTCCGCTTCAGGAAGGCGCAAAGCGGGCCAAGGACATGTTGAAATCCATGACCGTGGGCGGCACATTATTCGAGGAGCTGGGGTTTTCCTATGTCGGGCCAATTGACGGCCACGATCTGGAACAATTGCTGCCAGTTCTGCGCACCGTCAAGGAACGCGCAACGGGGCCGATGCTGATCCATGTGATCACCAAAAAAGGCAAGGGATATGCCCCTGCCGAGGAAGCCCGCGACAAGGGCCATGCAACCGCACAGTTCAATGTGGTGACGGGCGAGCAGAAAAAAACGCCCTCAAATGCGCCGAGTTACACATCGGTGTTTGCCAAAGCATTGCTGCAAGAGGCGGCAGAGGACGACAAGATTTGCGCAGTGACAGCCGCGATGCCGGATGGCACGGGGTTGAACCTGTTTGTCGAACGCTATGGTAGCCGCTGCTTTGATGTGGGGATTGCCGAACAGCACGGGGTGACGTTTTCAGCGGCCTTGGCTGCGGGCGGGATGAAGCCGTTTTGCACGATGTATTCGACGTTTTTGCAGCGCGGTTATGACCAGATTGTGCATGACGTAGCGGTGCAGCGCTTGCCTGTGCGGTTTGCGATTGATCGGGCTGGATTGGTGGGTGCGGACGGGCCAACGCATGCGGGCGCGTTCGACATCGCGTTTTTGGCCAACCTGCCGGGTTTTGTGGTGATGGCGGCGGCGGACGAGGCCGAGTTGGTGCATATGGTGGCCACAGCCGTGTCGATCAACGATAGCCCCAGCGCGTTCCGGTTTCCACGCGGTGAAGGCGTGGGGGTAGAGCTGCCTGAACGCGGTGTGCCGTTGGAAATTGGCAAGGGGCGGATTGTGGCCGGAGGCGCGCGGGTGGCAATTCTGTCATTTGGCACGCGTCTTACCGAGGTTCAAAAAGCAGCCGAGGCATTGGTGGCTAAGGGTATCACCCCGACAATTGCCGATGCGCGGTTTGCCAAGCCATTGGACCGCGAGATGATCTTGCAACTGGCAGCGGACCACGAGGCGCTGATCACCATTGAAGAGGGTGCTGTGGGTGGTTTTGGCAGCCATGTGGCGCAATTGCTGGCGGATGAAGGGGTGTTTGATACAGGCCTGAAATTCCGCATGATGGTATTCCCTGATACTTTCATTGATCATGCCAGCCCTGCTGCGATGTATGCCAGCGCCGCTTTGAGTGCGCCGGATATAGAGGCCAAGGTGCTTGAGGTGTTGGGGATTGCAGATTTATCGAGCCGAAGAGCCTGATAAGCGGCCTTCGCGCAACAGGTTCACGCAAATTCTGTCAATGATGGGCCGTTTTTCGCCGATTTCCTAGACTTGCGATTCTTCAAACCGTTTAACGGAACCTAATAACAAAAAACAAACTGAGGCAGTTATGAAGAAACTTACACTTGCAGCGGCATTCGCCGTTGCCGCACTCCCTGCATTTTCCGGTAGTCTGAGCGATCCAATCGTTGAGCCGATGGTCACAGCCCAAGCAGTCGAGACAGGAACCGTATCATCCGACGGTGGTATTCTGGTGCCATTGATGGCGCTGTTGTTCTTTGCGGTGGCTGCTACAAAATAGCCACTAGACCTTAAGCAAGGCCTGAAGCCCGACCTGATAGGTGGGGTATTTCAACGCCACGCCCAGTTCGGATTTGATCCGTGTGTTGCTGACCGATTTGGACTCAGCGTAAAAACTGCGTGCCATATCGGTCATTTGGGCGGTTGCGAAATCCTCAGCGGGGGGGATCGGAAGGCCAAGCAATTCGGCGGCATAAGCGATCACGTCTTGTGGCGGGGCGGGATTGTCATCGCAGACATTATAGATGCGTCCGGGGTTTGGTTGGGCGATTGAAGCTGCCAGAACCGTTGCGATATCTTCAACATGAATACGGGAAAACAGCTGGTTTGGTTTAACGATCCGGCGTGCCGTGCCTTTGCGCACCTTGGCAAACGGGCCGCGACCGGGGCCGTAAATTCCGGCAAGTCGAAAGATGTGCAGCGGTAGGCCAGTATCTGCGGCAAGGGCTTGCCATTCGGCTTCGGCTTTTACACGCAATTTACCGCGGTTCGTGGCAGGAGTCAGGGGGGTATCCTCGTCCACCCACGCGCCGTCATGGTTGCCGTAAACCCCGATGGTCGAGAGGTATCCGACCCATTTTAGCTGTGGCGCGATGGCAGTGATCCGGTCGCGCAGAGCGTTCAGCATAGGGTCGCCTTCGGCGGTGGGGGCGATTGATATCAGCAGATGTGTGGCGCTGGCGAGCGCGCCCAAAACATCGTCGCCGGGCCAGTGGATGGCCGTGGCGCCCTGTGCGTGGATCGCAGGCAGGTTTTCAGAATCGCGGCTGGTGCCGATGACCTGCCAGCCAAGGGGAATCAGCTGTTGGCCAAGGGCCTGCGCCGAATAGCCGTGGCCAAAGGAAAGAAGTGTGTTTTTCATATTGGGACTATTCGGGGATCATGGCCTAAGTGCAAGTTTTCAATGCATTACAAAAATTGCTTTGACGGGGAAGTTTTGTAACGTATTGTCATGGGTAGGAAACAAAGGACGCGACTATGTATTCACAAGGGTTGATCGGGGCCGATGGGCGCACCGAAGAGTCAGACGAGTTTTTGGCGGTTTTTCAGGCGCGGATTGATGCCGAGGAAAAGATCGAGCCGATGGATCCGATGCCCGAAGGGTATCGGCGCACGTTGATCCGACAAATTGGTCAGCACGCCCATTCCGAGATTGTCGGGATGCTGCCCGAGGGCAACTGGATCACCCGTGCACCGAGTTTGAAACGCAAGCTGGCATTGCTGGCCAAGGTTCAGGATGAGGGCGGGCATGGGCTGTATCTGTATTCAGCGGCGGAAACTCTGGGCGTAACCCGCGAGCAGATGACCGAGGAATTGCATTCAGGCAAGGCAAAATATTCGTCGATATTCAATTACCCAACTTTGAGTTGGGCTGATATGGGGGCGGTAGGTTGGTTAGTCGATGGCGCAGCTATTATGAACCAGATCGCATTGTGCCGGTGTTCATATGGGCCTTATGCGCGGGCGATGATTCGAGTCTGTGCCGAGGAATCGTTTCACCAGCGGCAGGGCTACGAGATCATGCTGACATTATGCGCTGGCACTAAGGCGCAAAAGGACATGGCGCAGGATGCGTTGAACCGTTTGTGGTGGCCTTCTTTGATGATGTTTGGTCCGCATGACGGTGACAGTGCCCATTCCGAGCAGTCGATGAAATGGAAGATCAAGCGGTTTTCCAATGATGCGCTACGTGAGAAGTTTATTGCCGCGACGGTGCCGCAGGCCGAGTTTTTGGGGCTGACGGTGCCGGACCCTGATTTGAAATGGGACGATAGTTTGAATGGTGGCAAGGGTGGTTACCGGCATGGTGACATTGACTGGGATGAATTCTGGCGCGTGGTCAAAGGTGACGGGGTGATGAACCGCGAGCGTGTGGCGATGCGCAAGGCGGCTTGGGATGACGGTGCCTGGGTTCGGGAAGCGGCGTTGGCACATGCAGAGAAGCGGTCTGCTAAACTGGCGGCTGAGTAGGAATTAAGGGCAGGAACGGGGGGCCAACCCCCCGCGCCCCCCGAGGTATTTAGGAAAAGAAGAAGGGAATAAAGATGGGCAACGAGACTCCGCTTTGGGAAGTTTTTATACGGCCACGCAATGGGTTGGCGCATAAACATGTGGGCAGTTTACACGCGGCGGACGAGGCGTTGGCGTTAAGTGCAGCGCGGGATGTTTATACGCGTCGCGAGGAAGGGAATTCGATTTGGGTGGTTCGCTCAAGTGCGATTGCGGCGAGTGATCCTGCGCGGGCGGGGGAGAATTTTGATCCCGCAGAGGACAAAATTTATCGCCATCCGACGTTCTATGAAATTCCTGATGATGTGGGGCATATGTGATGGCTCTGTATCGGGCACTGATCGAGCTGGCGGATGATCATCTGGTGCTGGGGCATCGGTTGTCAGAATGGTGTGGCCATGCGCCGATGCTGGAAGAGGATTTGGCGCTGTCCAATTTTGCGCTGGATGTGATTGGCACAGCGCGGTCTTTATATACCTATGCCGCAGAGGTTGAGGGCAAGGGGCGCAGCGAGGATGATCTGGCCTATTTGCGTAGTGAGCGGGAGTATTTGAACTGTTTGCTGGTGGAGCGACCGAACGGGGATTTTGCTCATACCATGTTGCGGCAGTTCTATTTTGCAGCTTTCATGGAGCCGTTTTGGCAGGCGGCGTTGGCGTCGGATGACACGGTAATTGCGGGCATTGCCGGCAAGGCTGTGAAAGAGATGGGGTATCACATTCGTCACGCGGCGGAATGGGTCGTTCGGCTGGGGGACGGCACCAAGGAAAGTGGTGTGCGGATGCAGGCTGCGGTGGCAGCGTTGCATCCTTATTGGGAAGAGATGTTTACGCCAAGTGACTGTGAAGTGTTGCCGGATCGTGCAGCGTTGCGCCCTGCTTGGGATGCGACGGTGAAATCTGTATTTGGCGAGGCTGGGCTGGAGTGGCCTGAGCCGGTTTATGGACAGGTTGGCGGGCGCATTGGCGAGCATAGCGAGGTTCTGGGTCGGATGCTTTCGAACATGCAGTATTTGCAGCGGGTTCATCCTGGGGCGATATGGTGACTATGGCGGATAAGGCATGGGCGGTGGCAGCAGCGGTGCCCGACCCCGAGGTGCCATGTGTGACCGTCGCTGATCTGGGAATTCTGCGCGAGGTGGTGATGGAGGGCGATGTGGTGGTGGCCAAACTCACGCCGACCTATTCGGGCTGTCCAGCTGTGCAATTCATCGAGGAGGCTGTGGCCGAGGCATTGCGTGGCGCGGGCTATCAGGCGCGGATTGAGCGGGTGATAACGCCTGCGTGGACGACCGACTGGATCACGGATGAGGGGCGTGAGAAGCTACGCGCCTACGGGATCGCGCCGCCGAGTCAGGCCAGTAATTCCAAGCGGGCATTGTTTGGCGAAACCGTTGTGGCCTGTCCACGATGTGGATCTGAAGTGACTGAAAAACTTAGCGAATTTGGCTCGACACCTTGCAAGGCGCATTACCGCTGCAAGGATTGTCTGGAGCCGTTTGACTATTTCAAATGTATTTGAGGAGAGTGCAATGGCATTTCATGAACTGGTGATTTCCGAGGTCTGGCAAGAGGGTGCGGACGCAGTGGCTTTGGTGTTTGAGGTGCCTAAGGAATTGGCCAAAATCTTTGCCTATGTACCAGGGCAGTATCTGACTTTACGGGCTGAAATTAACGGTGAGGATGTGCGGCGGTCCTACTCGATTGCCAGCGCTCCGAAGGGTGCGTTATGTGTCGGAGTGCGACAGGTTGAGGGTGGTTTATTCTCGACTTATGCCCAAGGATTGCAGGCGGGTGAAAGCATTCTGGTGATGGAACCCGAGGGGCGTTTCAGGCTGGCGGAGCAACGCGATGTGCTGCTGATCGCGGCGGGGTCGGGGGTGACGCCGATGGTGTCGATTGCATCGGCTGCGCTGGAACGCGGGGCGACGGTGACGATGATTTATGGCAACCGAGATTTTGCCCATGTGATGTTTCGCAGCGAGTTGGAAGCGCTGAAAGATCAGTATATGGGGCGGTTCACATTGATCCACGTTTTAAGCCGCGAGGAGCAGGATGTGCCGCTGCTGAATGGCCGGATCACCGGCGAGAAAATTACCCAGATGGCCAAGGCCGGTGCGATTGATCTGGCCGTGGCAGACGGGGTTTTTCTGTGTGGTCCGGGCGAGATGATTGCGGACGTTTCCGATGCTTTGGCTAGGTTGGAGGTGGCGGCAGGTGACATTCACAGCGAGCAGTTTACACCAGATGGTGAAGCGCCAAAGCAGCGTTCAAAAGCGGCACGGGAGGTGGCGCAAAGCGGGGTTGAGGTCGAGGTTATTCTGGACGGGACGCGCAAGCGGTTTTCGGTTGAGGAGGGTGATGAAAACATCGTGGCAGCGGCCGGACGGCAAGGGCTGGAATTGCCCTATTCCTGCAAGGGTGGAATGTGCTGCACATGCCGGTGCCGGGTGACCGAAGGCACATCGGAAATGGCGACGAATTATTCGCTGGAACCGTGGGAGCTGGAGGCCGGATTTACGTTGGCGTGCCAGACGCGGCCAACGTCCAAAAAGCTGGTACTGGATTTTGATGCGGCATGAGATGGGTGAAAAATGGGTATATGAATTCCATATGAATCGCATATGAAAACCATATGACTCTTTGTCGGGGTTGTTCATAAGAGATTTTGGGCCTCCGGCGGAGGTATTTACGGCAAGAAGAAGAGGTTATTTAGTGCTGGGTTTTATGCGGTAGCGAAAATCGCAATGGTCGGCACCCTCCATGATGGTCTGGGTGCGGGTCAGCTCAATATTGTCGGAAAAGCCGATGCAATAGCTGCCATCGCGGTTGCATGATAGCAAGTGGCCGATTTCACCCAGCCCCATTTTGCGATACATTTTGGCGTATTCACATCGGGTGATGTTGTAGTCCAGATGAGTGTCGGTTTCTTGCAGATAGGTGCGCTCCAACGCGTCATCGGCATCCCACAGGTGATGGTTGGCGGCGAGGTCCGCAAGGGTCGGCATGTGGTCGTACCCAGCGCGGAATTCACGGCCTTGTGTGATGGCGGAATTGGCGATGGAAATGCGGATGATTTCTTGTGCTTCTTCTTTGCCAACGCGCGATTTTAGCACGTCATATATTTCCTTGATCAGCTCGGCCTCGATCCGGCGCTTTTCTATCATCGGCATTTGGGATGGTTTGGTCATATCGAATCCTTACAAGCGGGGTGGGCGTTTATCGCGGTAGCGATATTTGGTTAGCGCGGCGGGGGCGACGTGTTTGGCGATGGTGTGAAACGGGATCGGGTTTGGGGTGGACAGCGGGATGGCGAGGTCGGCTTGTTTGGCGCCGAGCAGGGCCTCGGCCAGTTGAATGCCAAGCGGGATGGTCAGGGCGAGGCCGCGACCGTTGTAGCCGGCGAAACCGACGTAGTTTGGCCCCAGATGGTGGAAGCGCGGGAAGAAATCGGTGGTGATGCCGACGTAGCCGCACCAGATGTGACTGAATTGCGGGTTTGGCAGTTGTGGGAAGGTTTTGGTCAGGCGTTTAGCGATGTATTTTCGAAGGCGTGCGTGGGCGTTGGTTTTGAACATTAGGGCGCTGCCGGTGATCAGGCGGTTTTCGGCGTCTTTGCGAAAGAACTGTAGGTCGCCGCGGGTGTCGGAGATGGCGGGGTTTGTCGGCAGGATGCTGGCATTTTGTTCATCGGTGAGCGGTTCGGTCGCCATTTGCCATGAGGTGATCGGGATAAATGAGCGTTTAATTGGGGGGGCGATACCGCCGGTGTAGGCGTTGGTGGCCAGCAGGACGGCGCCCGCGATGATGGTTGCGCCAGGGGTTTTGATCAGCCAGTTTTGGCAAGCACGGCTGACTTTGGTGACGGGGGTGTTTTCATGGATGGTGACGCCTGATTTTGTGCAGGTTTCGGCGAGGCCGCGGGTGAACATCAACGGGTTGATGTGGCCGCCTGTCGGGTTGAACATGCCGCCATGCCATTGGGCGGAGCCGATCAGGTCGCGGGATTCATCGCGGGTGAGCAGGCGGGCGGGGGCGCCGCGTTTTTGCCATGCCGCGGTGCGGGATTCTGACAGGCGCATGTGGGCGACGGAATGGGCGGGTTGGAACCAGCCGGTCTGGTTTGCCTCGCAGTCGATTTTTTCGGTGCGGATCAGGTCGAACAAGGTGGTGGCGCTGTTTTGCAGCAGGTTGACGAAGCGGGTTCCGACCTCGCCGTATTCACGCTCGATCCGGTCAGGTTCGGCGGCGGAGAGGATCGGGATGACTTGGCCATTGTTGCGGCCTGATCCGCCAAAGCCGATTGTGTGGCTCTCGAGCAAGGTAACTTGGTGGCCCTTTCGGGCCAGATGCAGCGCGGCGGAAAGGCCGGTGAGGCCACCGCCGATCACAACGATTTCGCACTTGGTCGGTTCGGTCAGGGCGGGGGTCGGCGTGCGCGTAGGGCTGGTGGTTTCCCAGATCGAGGCGGCGGGTTTTTCGGCGGGCTGCATAGGGGGACTATTGGCAGGAATGCTGTGATTGTCGAGGGGGTAGTACAGAAGAAATTCTATGCCTGCGGCGCAGGTATTTAGGAAAAGATGAAAGGGTTAAGAAGGGATGTTGAACACGCGCGTTGGGTGGAGCTCGCCGGATTTATAAGTGCCTACAGCGACGGCTTTGCCATCGAGAGAGGCCCATGCTTCGTCGCCATATTCCACGTCGGATGTGATCACCATGCCGGGGTTGCCGTGGCGTAGCTTTGCGGCGGCTTCAGCGGTGCAGCGCAGTTCGGGGAGGTCGGCGAGGCCCTCCTCTAATGGCCGTAGGTATTGGTCGATGTCGCCGGTTTTGGCCAGTTTTTCCACGGTTTCCATGCTGATGCCATCGTGTGCCTCAAACGGGCCGGACCAGACGCGGTGCAGGGTTTTGACGTGGGCGTGGCAGCCCAGAAATTCGCCTAGATCGCGGGCGATGGAACGAACGTAACCACCTTTGCCGCAGATCATTTCAAGGATGACGTGGTCGGGGTCAGGACGTTCCACCATCTCCAGTTCTTCGACCCAGAGCGGGCGGGCTTTGATTTCGATTTCCGCGCCAGCGCGGGCCAGTTTATAGGCGCGTTCGCCGTCGATTTTGACGGCTGAGAATTGCGGCGGGACTTGCATTATGTCGCCTACGAACTGGGGCAGGGCTGCGCGAATTTCATCATCAGACGGGCGCGCGTCGGAGCTGGCGATCACCTCGCCTTCGGTATCATCTGTGTTGGTGGCTTGGCCCAAGCGCACGGTGAAGCGGTAGGCCTTTTGCGCACCCGTAATATAGGGCACGGTTTTGGTGGCTTCGCCCAGGGCAATCGCCAACACGCCGGTTGCTTCGGGGTCAAGCGTGCCTGCGTGGCCTGCCTTTTTGGCATCCATCGCCCAGCGAACTTTGTTCACCACCGCGTTCGAGGTGATGCCAGCGGGTTTATTAATCACCAGCCAGCCGGAAATGTCGCGGCCATTTTTGCGTCTGCGTCCCAAGGGTGTGCTCCGGTTTAGGTTAGATTGTGGCGTTTAGTGCGACTGCGCCCACGCGTCAACGGGGGATCACAGATCCAACGATAACACCAAGCGGGAACCCTGTATCATGACGGTTCAGGTTTGGCGCATAAAGGCGCGAAACTTTGCCATCGAAATAGAGCGCATTGGGCGTTTTCAGGTGGTCGCGGAACAGAGAGCCGAATTCGTGAAATGTGACGCGGGTGTTGGAGATTACAAAGAAGGCGCGCGTTCCATCCGACGTTACGCCGACGCCGTTGCGGATGTAACGCGAGGTGGCATCGAGGAGGAAACGGGGGTGCAGTTCGCCGTCGATCACCAGCATCGGGCCGGATTGGGTGGCGTTTGGGCAATTGGCTTTAAGAAGGCGATAGATGTTGGTTTCGATCACGCTGAAGTGCTGTTTGCTGAAACAGAAAACGCCGTTGGGTTTGAGGCCAAAGTTGCCGTAAGTGCCGCCGTCAGCGAGGGGGGTGATTTCTGTGCCATTTTCGATGAACAGGCCGACGGGGGTTCTGTCTTGATGGTACATGCCTGCGTTCATGGCAAAGCCGAGGGTCTGGTTTTGGGTCGCGAGGGTGTCGTTGATTTGGCCAAAACTGCCGTAGAGTTTACCGCTGGTATCCGAGTGAAACAGGCGCAGGTCATCGGTGATCGAGATTTCGCATATGGTGTAATCATTGGCTTTATAATGGGTCAGGATTTCGCAGGCGGATGCTACGCCGGGCAGGATCAGGAAAAGGGCGAGCAGAATGCGGATCATTCGCCGCCTCCATCGCCATCCCCTTCGCCCACGCCTTGGGTGTCGCGTATTACGTCATCTTGGGCCAGCATGCGGCGGGTGTCGTCCATTTGATCAAAGGTTTCGTCGATCAGGAACCGGATTTCGGGTGAATATTTCAGGGCCAGCGTTTTAGAGACCGCGCGGCGGATTTCATAACGGTTGGTGCGCAGGGCGAGCAGGGCTTCGTCTTTGCCTTTGCCACCCAAGGGGAGGATAAACGCGGTGGCGACCCGCAGGTCGGGCGATGTGCGGACCTCGCCGACAGTGATCGACATGCGGTTCAGGTCCGGATCGTGGATATCACCACGGTTCAGGATGTCCGAAAGCGCACGGCGGATCAATTCGCCGACGCGCAACTGGCGCTGGGTTGGCCCGCGCGAGGAATGGTGTGTTTGCTTTGCCATGATGTGCATCTAAGCAGGTTGCGCGCGCGGTGCAAGCGGGGCAAACTGATCTGGCGGATTTCAAGGAGCGAAAAATGAGCGATTTACCGGGGATTGTGGTGAACGGGGTATCGGGGCGGATGGGCCAGATGCTGGTGCGTTTGGTGTGTGAAAGCGATGCGGTGCGGTTGGTTGGTGC
>NZ_JBSMEZ010000054.1:0-4187 GCF_056498605.1 Profundibacter sp. | reverse complement strand
TCAGGGAAACCAGCCCGTCGGCGTCCTTGTCGCCCGCCCGCACCGTGCGGTCGATCAGGTTGGCGCTCCACAGCAGGAAGGCGCGGCCACCTTCGACAAAGCTTTTCTGGTCCATCAGGTTGCGCCGGACATCCGGGTGCACAATGATCGGGTCGGCCGGCCCGTCAGGGTTTGCAACACCGGTCACAGCGCGCCCCTGAAGGCGGTCCTTGGCGTAAATCACGGCATTCTGGTAGGCCACTTCGGCCTGTGCCAGCCCCTGCATGCCAACGCCGATGCGGGCTTCGTTCATCATGGTGAACATGGCGCGCATGCCCTTGTGTTCCTGCCCCAGCAGGTAGCCGGTGGAGTCATTATAGACCATCACGCAGGTTGCATTGCCGTGGATGCCCATCTTTTCCTCGATGCTGCCCACGGAAACGCCGTTTGCATCGCCAATCGAGCCATCGTCATTGACGATATATTTCGGCACGATGAACAGGGATACCCCTTTGATGCCCTCCGGCCCGCCCGGGATTTTCGCAAGCACCAGATGGATGGTGTTTTCCGACAGGTCGTGATCGCCGGCCGAGATGAAGATCTTTTCGCCGGTGATCTTGTAGCTGCCGTCGTCTTGTGGCACCGCTTTGGTGCGCATCAGGCCCAGATCGGTGCCGCAATGGGATTCCGTCAGGTTCATGGTGCCTGTCCATTCGCAGGTCACCATCTTGGGCAGGAATTTTGCCTTTTGCGCCTCCGTGCCGTGGGCGTGGATGGCGGAATAGGCCCCGTGGGTCAGGCCCTGATACATGGTAAAAGCCTGATTGGCACCCGAGAAAATCTCGCCAACCGCGGTGTTTAGCACATAGGGCATGCCCTGACCGCCATAGTCCGGATCGCAGTCCAGACCGGTCCAGCCGCCCTCTTTCATTACCTCGAAAGCATCCTTGAAACCGGTCGGTGTGGAGACCAGCCCGTTTTCCAGCTTGCATCCCTCGACATCGCCAACCGGGTTCAGGGGGGCCAGAACCCCGCTTGCGACTTTGCCGGCCTCTTCCAGTACCGCGCCGGTAAAATCGGCTTCGAGTTCGTCATAGCCGGGGGTATCGCTGCTGCTGACACCCAGGACATCATGCAGCAGGAACTGGATGTCTTTGATCGGGGCGGTGTAGCTGGGCATGGGTGGTTTCCTTCCTGTATTGTTCTATTCAGCGGCTTTCATGTCGGTGGTGGCCAGTGTCCGGGCACCCCATTCAAGGTGTTTCTTCAATTCGGTGATGGCCTCGCCAAGTTCCCGATACTGGTTTTCCATGACTTTCAGGCGCTCGCAGGCCTGTTTGTAGGTGCGGGCCAATTGTGTCTTGCCGTTGTCATTCCTGTCGTAAAGCTCAAGCAGCTGGCGGGCCTCTTCCAGACTGAAGCCAAAACGTTTGCCGCGCAAGATCAGCTTCAGCCGCACACGATCACGTTTCGAGTATAGCCGCTTTTGGCCGTCGCGGACAGGCGACAGCAGTTCTTTGGATTCGTAAAAGCGCAATGTGCGGGCGGTTACGCCGAATTCATTGCACATCTGTCGAATTGTCATTGCGTCATCTTTCATGGCGCGGTCCTTTTCCAATGCACTTGCCAACAGGCATCACATGCGGAACGCAGGGTAACTCTACAACCATGCTTTACGCGAACGTAAACGTAACGTGGCGTCACATATCAAATGACGAAACGTCAGGAAATATGACGTAGGGGCATTTGAAATAATATATTCCGGCTGCTTGGGGCGATTTTGCCGAAGGTAAGGTATTCCTTACCCTATTTTTTATACTTCAACTCGTCTGTCGCGCCATCGCGTAATTTTTCCAGTTCGGAAATTGATTCGTCCAGTTGCTTGCGCTGTTCTTGCAGGGCTTCCAGCTGCCGGTTGGCCATTTTCACCCAGGTTTCCAACTGTGCCTTGGTGCCTTCCTGCTCGTAAATCTCCAGCCACTGGCGAATCTCTTCCAGTGAAAACCCGAACCGGCGGCCGCGCAGGATCAGCACCATACGGGCCACTTCGCGCGGGCCATAGAGGCGTGTGCGGCCCTCCTTTTCGGGGCTTAGCAGCTCGATATATTCGTAATACCGCAAGGTGCGCGGGGTGACCTCGAATTTCGCGCACATCTCTTTGAAGCTTAGTTGGGTATCGGACATGGTTTCACGGCTCCTTGCAGGGGCAGGGTAAACCAATGCGGGGGCGTGATGCAATCGGGGTCAGTTCAAAAAACCGGGGGCGAAGAAATAGAAGGCGTACCCCAGTACCAGCGCGGGGAAGGATGTATAGATCGTGGCCAGCAGTGCGGCCTTGGGGTTCAGCGCGATGGCAGGGAACAGGGCGTCGCCGTCATTGGCGATGGCATTGGCGATCAGGGCGGAAAACGGCACCACGCCGTTGATATACAGTGTGGTCACCAGAATTTGCGGCCCGCATCCGGGGATAAAGCCGATCAGCACACCAATCAGCGGCATGGCGATGGCAACGGTTGAAAACAGGGCGGCAAGGTCAAGGCCCGAAAACGCATCCAGATAGGCATAACCCAGATAGGCGGATAGCACCCAGATGGTGATAAAGGACGTTTCCTCGGTCATGCGGGTTAGGGCGGGGTCTTCGGGATTGGAAATGGCCAGTACGGGGGACACCAGCCAGATCAGCAGGATCAGCGCCATACCCGTCAGCGCGATGATGGTGCCGATGGTGGCCATCAATGGCGAGGGGGTGACCTGAAACGCATCCAGCAGGCCCAGACCCAGACCGGGCAGGGCAACAAGGCCGAACATGATATCACGATGGCGGATGTGCGGGATGCTGGGGCCTATGGCGCAGGTGGTACAGGCGCGTCCGGGGATCTGTTTCTTGTGAAAGCGGTCCACGATCATGCCGGTTATAAT
Organism: Profundibacter sp.; assembly: GCF_056498605.1. NCBI lineage: Bacteria > Pseudomonadati > Pseudomonadota > Alphaproteobacteria > Rhodobacterales > Paracoccaceae > Profundibacter > Profundibacter sp. Next base: position 1,289 of record NZ_JBSMEZ010000054.1, on the reverse strand, counting down.
ACCGGCCACCAAAGATAACGGCATCACCACAGCGGCAGCCATCGGTTTGGTGGCGATCAGCAGGAAGGCGGCATCGCCCATGGTGCCCGTCAGGGCCGCCACCAGCGCGCCCAGCGTCACATTGCCCGATGAATAGGCCGAGGTGACAATAATCGCCCCCGCACAGCCGGGTGACATGCCCAGCAATGTGGCGATCGGGATTTGCAGGCGGGTCTGGCGGCGCAGGAAATCGCCCAGATTGACGTTGAACAGTTTTTCGCCGCCGTAAACCAGCATCAGCGTGGCCGCAACAAACACCGACACCCCCACAAAGGCATCATGCATCATGCTGCGTGTGACCTGCCCCAGTTCACCGGGCCAAAGCGCCAGAATGACCAGTGTCAGAACAATCACCGTGCGCGGGTTTTTCAGGGGGTTCAGCCACAACATCAGTGCATAGGGGCTGCGTGAGGGTAGGCCAAGTTTTGCGGTCTGGGTGGTCATAGCAGGTGTTCCGACTCTATTCCTGACAATATCCCTATGGATAATGAGAATGATTTGCAAGTAATTTTGAGTGAAATTGTCGGGTATAATGTCGCAGATAAGACTTGCACTGAATTGCGCTGGGCGGAATAACAAAAGCGCGACATCTTTTTTCTGGATAAGGAGCAGGCGCGTGGCAGTACCGGAACACCTTGATGGCGAGGCGCGGGTCAATCTGATCCGGCAGGTCTTTGCCGCGATGCCGCATTTTCAGGCGCTGGGCATGGAGCTGGGCAAGATCGCTGATGGCAAGGCCGAAATCTCGATGGCCTATGACGAACGTTTTATCGGCGATCCGGAAACCGGCGTGATTTCCGGCGGCGCGGTTTCGGCGCTGATGGATACGACCAGCGGGGCGGCGGTGATGTGCCATCCGACCGGCACCATGGGCACGGCGACGCTGGATTTGCGCATCGACTATATGCGCCCTGCAACCCCGGGCCAGCGGATCACGGCACATGCCGAATGTTACCATGTCACCCGCACAGTGGCCTTTGTGCGCGCCACCGCCACGGACGAGGATACATCCCGCCCCGTGGCCACGGCCACCGGCACTTTTACCATCCAGCGCGAAGAGGGGGGCAAGAAATGAGCCGATCCCGTCCCGAACCCGTACAAGTGATCAAACAGCGGCGCGATGCGGCGCTGACCTCGCTGGTTGACGGTGTGCCCTATGCGAAATTTCTGGGCATACATTTTGACCGGCGCGGGGATGAATTGACCGCCATTCTGCCATTTGACGAAAAACTGATCGGCAACCAGATGTT
>NZ_JBSMEZ010000053.1:0-2357 GCF_056498605.1 Profundibacter sp. | reverse complement strand
ATGGCTGATGGGGTTGATGGGCTACATCCGCTCAAGCTTGCGGACCAACTGGCATGTTTACACGGTGATAAAGGATAATTCGCCGGAGAATTACATCCCCACACTTGGCGACGCGGGCAATACTATTACCGTGATCACGCTTGGGTTCATGGCGATCATGGTCTTTGTGTTCTGGTTGTCACGGCTTGGCGTGACCAAGCAGGAAGTGGCGGAGGACGCGACATGACTTTTCTACGTGTCATCGGCTTTAGTGTTGTTTTGTTGCTGTTCTATATGGGGGTTTCCCATATGTTGCCGCAGGTTGAACCTGACACATCCGTGCCTGTCGAAGTTTCGACCGTCGGGCTGGATATGGACGGGATGATCGCGCTGGGCGAGAGCCTATTTACCGGCAAAGGCACCTGCACCCTGTGTCACAACGGCATGGGTCGTGCGCCTGATACCTTGGAGATGGACATGGGGGCGACATACCCCGCACGCCTGATGGATGCACGTTACAAAGGTGTGTCAGCGGGCAAAGAGGGGGCCAAAGCGATTGAGGCCTATATCCTTGAATCCATGCAAGACCCGTCCGCCTTTGTGGTCGAGGGGTTTGGCCAGAAGGGCAGCAACGATACGGTTTCGCCGATGCCGACTGTTGATAAAGCGCCGATTGAATTGTCGGTGGTTGAAATGAATGCGGTCGCGGCATTTTTGCAGGATTTGGCGGGCTTGGAGCCAACCGTTCCGCTGCCAAGCGCCGATGATGCGCCTGTGGTTGAAGAGCCAGCAAGCGGTGAGGCGGCCCCTTTGCTAACATCCGGGGACGCGGTGATTGATGAATACGGTTGTGCGAGTTGCCATGATTTGGGTAGCAGCGGGGCTGATCTGGGCCCGTCACTATATGGCATCGGCAAGCGGATGAGCCGTGCGGGTGTGATGGAATCGATTATCGACCCGAACGCGGTGATCGCCGACGGGTTTGACGCCGATTTTATGCCTGCTGATTTTGGCGAAGAAATGCGCGGGGCTGAATTGTTGCTACTGACCGATTACCTGATGGCGCTGCCCGAGACGGCCCCCGTCAGCGAGGACGTTGGCGACGAGGAACTGGCAACCACGGGGCTGGAAGTGGTCGAGAATTATGGCTGCGCGGGCTGTCACGATCTGGATGGCTCCGAGGCTGACATTGGACCAAAACTAAACGGGATCAGCAAACGGATGACCGCCGAACAGGTCAGGGCTGCCATTCTGGACCCGAATGCCGAGATCGCCGAAGGGTTCGAGGCCGATATGATGCCGGATTATTTTGGCGACGATATGGCCGAGAGCGAGATTTTGCTGATCACCGATTATCTAATGAAGCTTGCGGAATAGGGATAGATTTATGCGTTTTTTCAAACACCCGCTGTTCCTAGGAATTTTGGTTCTGGTCGCGCTTTACGTGGTGTTCGCCTATGTCTTGAACCCGCCGATCCCGGCATCCTTGCTGGTGCAATATATGATCATCTGCACCGTGGCTGTGCTGTTGGTGGTGACGTTTGATAACAAAACCGCCAAGACCTTCTTTGCCCCGCTGATGGCGTTGTTTGGCTCGCCCAAGATGTTGCTACCGCGCATTGCTGCCTTTGTGGCTGTGGTGGGGGGCGTTGGCTTTTTGACATATGGCGCGGTGAAACCATCCGTCACGTCCCCGCTGGAATTACGCACGGTTCACCCTGCACCGCCCTCCAGCCTGAAGGCCTATGGCAAAACCTATGATCTGTTATCGCTACAAAACCCCTACCGCGAGGAGTTTGACGAGGTGTCTGACGAATACGCTGAAATCGTCGCGCAAGGGGCCGAGCTCTATTACAAGAACTGCATTTATTGCCACGGTGACATGCTGGATGGCGAAGGCCACTTTGCTAAAACATTCACCCCGCGTCCGATCAATTTTCAGGACGTCGGTATGATCGCCCAGTTGCAGGAATCGTTCCTGTTCTGGCGCATCACCAAAGGTGGGCCTGGCTTGCCGCGTGAAGGCACGCCGTGGGCGTCCGCCATGCCGGTCTGGGAGGAAATGCTGGAAGAGGACGAGGTCTGGAAGATCATTTCGTTCCTTTATGATTACACTGGTTTTGAGCCACGTTCATGGAAGTTGGAGGAGAAAACCGAGGGGGTCGTGACACCTGTGGCGGTTGATCCGAATGCAGCCTTGTCCGAAGAAGCGGTTGACGCGATTTACATGAAGCGCTGTTCGCAGTGTCACGGTGAAGATGGTGACGGGCTGGGCGTTGCGGCGGACCGGATGTATCCGGCCCCGCGTGATTTCACCCTAGGTTTGTTCAAATACAAAACCACCGATTCCGATAGCGAATTTCCCACCGATGATGACC
>NZ_JBSMEZ010000052.1:0-7340 GCF_056498605.1 Profundibacter sp. | reverse complement strand
TGGCGGGAACATCGTTGATCCGGGCAATCACACCACGCAGCATCGGGGCGGTATCGACTTGCGTCACACCAGGATCGGATCGTGCGCGAGTCAGGAACGGATCCAACTGATCCTTCTGGATATCGATAAAGAAATACGCAGGCGCAACTGCGGGCAGGTCGCGGGCAATGGCGTGGCGCAGGTTGGTGTCAATCTGGCCGATGGCAGCCAACACAGTCAGGCCCAGCCCCAGTGAAAGGACCACTGGCACAGCTTCGCTGCCGGGCCCGCCAATTGCGCCAAACGAAAGACGCAGCATAGGTTTCCCGCGCACCCATCTGGAACGCGCTATCCAGCCAGCGAGTTGGCGTAGGCCCATGGCAGCCAGCATCAATAATAAAAGTGCTGCGATAATCCCGCCCGTAGCCCAAAGCGCGAGGTTAGGAATTTCGGAAAACAGGATGATGACGCCGATCAGTGCGGTCAATACCAGACCTGTCATCACAATATACCGGCGGCGGGGCCATGCGCTGATGTGCCCTGCGGCGTCGCGAAACAGGGTTGCCGCGCGCACATCGCGGGCTTTGGCCAATGGCCACAGAGTGAACAGGATAGCCGTTAGAAACCCGTAAGCTGCCGCCTGAAACAGTGGCTCGAAATGTAGGACAAAATCGGCAGGGATTGGCAGGCTTGCGGTGATCAACGGGGCAAAGGCAAGCGGCACCAACGCACCAAAGATGACCCCCAGCCCAACGCCCAGAACAGTAAGAACTCCGATCTGGATCATATAGACCTGAAAAATGGTGCACCCGTCCGCACCCAGTGTTTTCAGCGTGGCAATGGTGGCGGTTTTGCCCCCCAGATACGAGCGCACAGCGGCCGAAACCCCGACCCCGCCAATGGCAAGACCGGCAAGGCCGACAATAACCAGAAATGATGCGATACGTTCAACAAATAACTGGATGCCCGGAGCACCATTGCGGCTGTCGCGCCAACGCAGGCCACGGGTGCTGAACATATCTTCGGCTTCGGATTTCAGCTGATCAAGGTTGGTGTTTTGGGCCAGCAACATCCGGTAATGCACCGAGAACAGAGAACCGGGTTGGATCAGGCCGGATTGCTCCAGCGACTCGGTCCTAACAATGGTGCGCGGGCCAAGGCCAAAGCCACTGCCAGCACTGTCAGGTTCACGTATCAGCGCAGCCGTCAGCCGGAACAACTGCTCGCCCAGCCGGAATTGATCACCAATAGTCAAACCCAGCCGGTCAATCAGGATTTGCTGCATCACCGCACCGTTAATGCCGTCTTTTTGCGCCAATGCATCTGCCAACGGGATGTCCGGTTTCAGGACCACCGCACCATACAGGGGATAGGCGGCATCAATGGCTTTGATCTGGGTCAGGCCGGTTTCAATTGTGCCGTCCCGATCCACCACCGCCATCGAGCGAAAGTCGATGATTTCAGACAGACTCTGGGCTGTATTGGCCAGCCAGATTTTCTCCTCGTCGCCAGCAGACCGGTGGCTAAAGGAAACTTCGGCATCTCCACCCAGTATCGTTGCGCCCTCTTGCTGCAAGCCTTGCTCGATGCTGACGCGCACCGTTCCAACGGCGGCAATCGCGCCTACACCCAGCAGAAGGCAGGCCAGAAAAATACGAAACCCTCGTAGCCCACCACGCAATTCACGCCGCGCGATCTTTGTTGCAACCCGCAGGCTCATTCTGCGGCCTTTTGCTTGGTCTGACCCTCGATCTGCCCATCACGCAGCCGCACAATGCGGTCACAACGCGCTGCCAGCTCTGCGGCGTGGGTAACCAGAACGATGGTTGTGCCATGTTGCTCTCGCAGGCCAAGCATCGCGTCGATGATTGACGCGCCTGTGGTTTCGTCCAGATTGCCGGTGGGCTCATCCGCCAGCAATATTTCGGGGCGCGGTGCCGAGGCACGGGCCAGCGCAACCCTCTGCTGTTCGCCGCCAGACATTTGCGATGGATAATGATCAATTCGCGCACCAAGGCCCAGACTGCGCAATTCGGCCTCGGCCCGCTCGAACGCGTCCGAAACGCCCGCGAGTTCCAGCGGGGTTGCGACATTTTCCAGCGCAGTCATAGTTGGAATAAGGTGGAAAGATTGAAATACAATGCCCATATGGTTACGACGAAAGCGGGCAAGTGCATCCTCGTTCATATCAGTCAGGTTATGACCAAGGGCGCGCACCTCGCCACTGGTGGTCTGTTCCAGCCCGCCCATAAGCATCAGGAGAGATGATTTGCCAGACCCCGACGGCCCAACCAGCCCCAATGTTTCACCGCGGGCGACATCCAGAGATATATCGCGCAGAATTTCAACGTCACCGGCATTGGCTGAAAGGCTAAGCCGGATGTTTTTCAGCGCTAGGATTGTATCTGACATGGCCACCATTCTTTGTGAAAGTGTTGCCAACCTATATGGGGTATTTATCCGCTGCTTCAAGTTGCTGATTGCGACAATTGTTTTGTCTGTGCCATCGATGGCATCGGCGGAACCCGTTGTCATTGCGGCGCTTGGTGACAGCCTGACCCAAGGCTACGGGTTGGCGATTAAGGAAGGGTTTGTGCCACAGTTGGAAAACTGGCTAAAAGCGCAAGGCGAAGATGTGCGGATTCTGAATGCAGGCGTGTCAGGTGATACCACAGCGGGCGGGCGGGCACGCATAGACTGGACCCTGACGCCGGACGTGCAGGCACTGATAGTGATCTTAGGTGGCAACGACATCCTGCGGGGCATTGACCCCGCGGAAACTCGTGCGAATATTGCTGCAATTCTGGATGTTGCGACGGGCCGCGGATTGCCTGTGGTGTTGGTCGGAATGCCCGCGCCGGGGAATTTCGGGCCCGATTATAAGGCTAAGTTTGATGCACTCTATCCCGAGCTTGCCGAAGAATACAGCACCCTGTTTCTGGCAAACTTTTTCACACCACTACTGGAGGATTCCGCAAAAATTCCGGCGAGAAAATATATGCAAACGGATGGTATCCATCCCAATGCAATTGGAGTTGGGGAAATTGTTAAGGCGGTTGGTCCGGTGGTGCAGCTGTTGATAGCACGTACCCGCTAACGCGAGCTACTCAATAAATGGAAGCGTCATCGTCAATTTTTGGGCTGGTGTTTGATCGGTATCCTAACGATCTGATTTTGCAAACTGCAATGCCTGACTGATGCCTCTGGAAGGATTTCACAGAACATGCGCTGATTGGAAGGCGGCTAGCGTGACAACACGCTGTATAGCTGTATATATACGAGATAGCTGCACATACGTGGGTTTTTGTGAAAGCCATTTTGTACTATTATTAGCGAAGTTGTAATGAAGCCCGAGCTTAACAAACTATCCACAAACAATTCTAATGCTGCGAATATCGGCAAGAAAATTGCGGGCGTAATGGCAATTATGGGTGCTGCATCTGTGATTAGCATTCTAATCGGCATTGTCCGGCTGAAATTTATAGCCGTGTTGCTTGGGCCTGCGGGGGTAGGCCTTTATGGTATATTCCTTGTTGTACAAAACGCCGGGGTGGCGATGTTCGGGATTGGGTTTAATTCCAGCGGCATCCGGCAAGTTGCCAAAGTGGCCGAAAGTCCCGAACAGTTATCCGACATCCGGTGAGCTTTGAAAACAGGCAATCTTCTACTGGGTGTCATTGCGTTCTGTGTGATTTGGCTGCTGTCTGGCGAAATCACTGAGATGATATTCCCCGATGGAATACACGTGGCCGAAGTTGGTTTGCTTGGAATTGGTGTTCTGGTTTCGCTTCTCGCCGGCTCGCGGCTAGCCGTATTGCAGGGGCTGCATCACATTCGCGCTGTGGCGCTTTACAAGATACTGGGTTCATTGATTGCAACGGGCTGTGGTATATTGATTGTCTATCAATACGGTATGGATAGCATTGTGGTACTGGTCCTGCTTATACCAGTTGCAAATCTTGCGGTTGTCTGGGTTCTAGGGATGCGGCGGTTCCCGCCATTGGGCCGGTTGGAACCGGGCAGCCTGCCGCATGTGTGGAAGAGTTTTTGCGCTCTTGGCCTAACATTTATGGGAACCACAAGTGTAAATACGCTGTCTTTGATCGCAATACAGGCTATCATCGTGCGCCATGGCGGCCCATCTGAAGTGGGGCTGTTTCAGGCAGTATTCACACTGTCGGTTCACTACATCGGATTTTTATTCTTGGCGTCGCAGGCAGATTATTACCCCAGATTAGCGGCTGTCAGCGACCAGCCACGCCGCATTTGTTTTCTGGTGAACAAACAAACCGAAATCGGTTTTTTCATCGCGTCACCAATCCGGTTTTTGATAGCGGCGATGTCTGACTGGAAATTACCATTGCTGTATTCATCCACATTCTCACAGGCCGTTGAAATGCAGCGATTATGGTTGTTGGGGGATGTTCTAACCATCCCTACAATTTTCTGCGCCTATGTTTTGATTGGTCTGGACAAAGGAGGCTGGTTTTTCGTCACCAAGTTATTGGGTGGGGGCATATATGTCGGATTGGTCTATCTGGCCTACGAAATTGGATATGGGTTGATGGGCATTGCGATGGCCAAAGTGTTTATGGAAACACTTATCCTAGTGGCAACGACCATAATCGTCGCAAAATTTACTGGATTTTACTGGCGTAGCCAAAACTATGCATTCGGGTTGGCTGTGGTATTGTCAGTGGCCGGAATCAGCGGGCTGGCTATAATCAGCCCGTTGGCAGCAAACGGGGTAGGGTTATTATTGGCAGCGGGCTTTGGGGCTTTTTCACTATTGCGGATATACGGAAAAGACAAGCTACTCGGCTTGATCAAAATCGTGAAATAGCGACATATCAGCGGCACACAAGCTGGCAATAACAGCGCCTGTGTCTTTGCGGTTCAGGAATTCCTTAATCAGGGATAACCGTTCGTGATTGCGCCCCCGATACAGATCGTGGCTTTGGTTTTTACGCGGCACTTTAATGCTGGCATTTGTCGTCAGCTTAAAATTCGCCCGAAATGTATCGATCTTATCGACGGTGCCCACCACGGAGTACAAAGCAAGTGTTTCACTGGCAGCCCCAACCAGATTTGCCGCCTCGTCAGGGGTGGCGGGGTATTGGCTGGTCACATGGAATTCATCATTGTGCCCATCAACAGGCCAAGGTTCGAGGATATGACACCGTCAAACGCGTCCTCGAGCGACATGGTGTTGGCTGTTTCATTATGGTCGCGCAACCCTGACTGAAAGATGAATTCGGATTTCCAGCGCTCGACTGGGTTGCGCAACAAGGTGACAAAACGATATTGATCGCCATAGGTCTGCAAGACCCGTTTACTGACAGGGTAGTGCCCGCCAATATATCTGAAGCCCCAGTTCAATTGGTAACAGAGCAGGAATTGCAAATAGGGCAGATCATCACCCAAACCAGCTGTGGTGACTTTTCGTTCGGCCAGCAACTGCCCCGCCGCATTGGCCGCCCGATAATTCAGTGTATGTCGGCTAAACAAAGATATCCGTCTGATCGAGAGCCTGTGGGAAGATGCTGTTGGGAGCCTTGAAGAAGGCCAGAAGTATGATGGCATTCTGTTTCACACCTATCCGCTAACCAAGGCCGAATTGCTGGAAAGTCTGGCGACGCAAGCGACATTTGCGCAGAACTTCTTTGCGCCAGCCGCAAAGTTGCTGAAACCCGGTGGAAAGCTCACCTATTTCACCAATGAAGCAGATTCATTATCGCGAGCGCATCAACGGGCATTACTGTCCCATTTTGCATCCCTCAAGATCAGCCAGCTACAGAATCTTGAAATCCCAGAAAACAGTCGCGACGCCCAGTGGCATTACGAGATGGTAATTGTCGAGGTAACAGGGTGTTAACAGCCCAGCTTAGGCCCAACCGCCAAGATTTTCGTTAATTAGCGTTTTCAACATGTTGATTGAGAGGGGGGCATCATTCAGGCAAGGCACTACCGAGCAGTTCTCGCCGCCCGCCGCTATGAATTTATCATGCGCACGGATGTGCAATTCTTCCAGTGTTTCAATGCAATCGGTGGCGAACCCGGGCGCGACTATTGTCAGGTTTTTGATGCCGTCACGCGCCAACCCAATGGCAATATCTTCGGTGTCCGGCGTCATCCAAACCGTGCGTCCAGAACGGGACTGATAGGTCAGCAACAATTGCCGGTCGTCAAACCCCAATTCCTGACGCAACAAGGCGACTGTGGCCTCGCAATGGTCCTGATACGGATCACCTTTTTTGATGAAATCAACCGGCAGACCGTGCAGCGATGCGATGGTCACGTCGGATGTCCAGTCCAGCGATGCGTGATGGGTGCGGATGCTGTCGGCCAGCGCCTTGATATGGGCGGGGTGGTTGTAATAGGGGGCCACGGTGCGGATCGTTGGCTGATGGCGCATGGATTTCAGGACATCAAACACATTGTCCATCGCGGTGCCGGTGGTCGCGTCACTATATTGCGGATAGAGCGGAAATAGCAGAATGCGGGTGCAGCCCTGATCGGTCATGCGTTTGATCACATCGTCAATAGACGGGGCACCGTAACGCATCGCCCAATCCACCAGCACATTTTCTGTGCCTGCAAAGGTCTGGGCAAGGGCGTCAGATTGCGAGCGAGTGACGGTTTTAAGCGGGGATTCATCCAGATTATTGTTCCAGATCAGATCATAGGCCCGTCCGCTGGTTTTGGGTCGCTTGCGCAGGATGATCCCGTTCAGAACCAGCCACCAGATCGGGCCACTGGATTCGACCACACGCTTGTCGGACAGGAACTGTTTCAGATAGCGGCGCATCGATTGGTAATCTGTGGCCTCGGGTGTGCCCAGATTGATCAGCAGGACGCCGGTCTTGCCAGTTTCAGCCATAGCTAAGGATTTTGATTTTGTTTTGATTTGTGCGGTGGATACCATTTGCATTTCTGTCTCCATTCGCTATGCGTCGCAAGATCGGTATTTCCAGCAGTTTAATGTTGGAAATACCGTTGAATTCAATAACTCCACGATCTTCGAGGTCTTTGAAACAGCGGCTGACGGTTTCGGGCTGCATCCCCAGATATTCGGCCAGATCAACGCGTCGTACGGGGATGATCACGGAATTTTCCAACACGGTTATGGTCTGGCGACGTTTGCATTCAAAGATGAACGAAACCAGTTTTTCCAATGCATGTTTCTTGGCCAGATCGGCAGAATGGTCAATCGCGCGAAAGGTCTGTTTGCGCATATTGTTCCAGACAACGCGCTGGGCCTCAGGATTTGTTTCAATGATCTTCTCAAACATCGCGGGGGACAGGCGGCACAGTTTTACTTTGTTCAAGGCGATCAGAAGGCCGCGATTGCGGCTATTTAT
>NZ_JBSMEZ010000051.1:0-18103 GCF_056498605.1 Profundibacter sp. | reverse complement strand
GGTTTTTTCCAAAACCGACGATACTGAGCAGCCGGTTTGTCCTAGCCCAGCATGTCCTTGACCATCGGGCCAACCTTGCCAAAATCCATGCGCCCCATGTATTTGCCTTTCAGCTCGCCCATGACTTTGCCCATATCGCGGATCGATTCTGCGCCAACCTTGGCAATCGCGGCCTGCACCGCTTCTGCGGTCTCATCCGCGCTCAACTGTTTGGGTAGGTAGTCCTCGATCACCACAATCTCGGCGCGTTCCTTTTCTGCCAGTTCCAGCCGCGCACCCTCTTCATAGGCCTTGGCGCTCTCTTGCCGTTGCTTGACCATTTTGCCAAGGATTCCAAGCACTTCGTCATCCGAAACGCCATCATCACCGCCGCCGCTGCCCCGCAATGCAATGTCACGATCCTTGATCGCGGCGTTGATCAGGCGCAAGGTAGAAAGCCGTGCGGCTTCCTTGTTGCGCATGGCATCTTTCATGGCGTCCGTTAGTCGGGTTCTTAAAGTCATTCGGTGTCCTCATCCCTTAGGTGCCGAAAATATACGAACAGCCAGATTACCCTGACACGCCTGCCAAGACAACAGCCCACGCGCCATCTAAGCATCTGTTTTTGAACAATAAGTCAAAAATCCTTTCCGCTTGACCCGAATTGCCCACCGCCTTAGGTTCCGATAGATTTCAGCCAAGGAGTCGTGCCATGTCTGCCGCTGCACCAAAAATTGACCCTGTAAAACCCACCGCCTGCCTTGCGCTGGCCGATGGCACATTGTTCTACGGTGTCGGGTTCGGCGCGACCGGCGATTGCGAGGCCGAGCTGTGTTTCAACACCGCGATGACCGGCTATCAGGAAATCATGACTGACCCGTCTTATGCGGGCCAGATCGTCACCTTTACCTTCCCGCATATCGGCAACACCGGCGTCACCTCCGAGGACGACGAAACAGCCGATCCCGTGGCCGAAGGCATCGTGGTCAAGTGGGACCCGACCCAACCGTCAAACTGGCGCGCAACCGGTGATCTGCGCGACTGGATGGCAGCGCGCGGACGCATCGGCATCGGCGGTCTTGATACCCGCCGCCTGACCCGCGCGATCCGCCAGCAAGGTGCGCCGCATGTGGCTATCTCGCACGATCCGGATGGCAACTTCGACATCGAGGCGCTGGTGGCAAAAGCCCGCGCATTTCAAGGGCTTGAGGGGCTGGACCTCGCCAAAACCGTGACCTGTGCGCAGTCCTACACATGGGATGAAATGCGGTGGGCATGGCCCGATGGCTACCCAAAACGCACCACCAAGGGTCACAAGGTTGTCGCCATTGATTTTGGCGCGAAACGCAACATATTGCGTTGCCTTGCCTCGGCTGGTTGCGACGTTACCGTCCTGCCCGCCACGGCCACGGCTGAAGAGATTCTGGCCCATAATCCGGCGGGTGTTTTCCTATCCAACGGCCCCGGTGATCCGGCGGCAACCGGTGAATATGCTGTGCCGATGATCAAAGATATTCTTGCGGCTGACATTCCGGTTTTCGGTATCTGTCTGGGGCATCAAATGTTGGCGTTGGCGGTGGGTGCCAAGACCATCAAAATGAACCACGGCCATCACGGGGCCAACCATCCAGTCAAGGATACCGAAACCGGCAAGGTTGAAATCACCTCGATGAACCACGGTTTTACTGTAGACGCGCAAACCCTGCCTGACGGGGTAATCGAAACCCATATATCGCTGTTTGACGGGTCAAACTGCGGTATCCGCCTGCTGGATCGCCCTGTATTTTCGGTGCAATACCACCCAGAAGCTAGCCCCGGCCCACAGGATAGCGCCTATTTATTCGAACGTTTCGTCACAGCGATCGAGAAAAACACCTAAATCGCGATAAAATTAACCACCTGTTAACGATGATTGCCAAGGGTAGTATCTGACCCTTTTCTTGTGTGATCTAAACAATGCAGCCATCCAAACAACCTGTCGTCGTGACCTTCCCGACCCCGCGCACAAAGCCGCTTCGCCCCACAGCTGTGCCAAAGCAACATGTGCCACGGATGCCGATTGGCGAGGTTCTGGTGCAATCTGGCGCCCTTTCCCAAGATGATTTGCTAAAAGCCCTCGCCCTGCGCAACCGTGAAGAAACCCGACTGGGCAATATCCTGTTAAATCACGGGATGGTCAGCGAGGCCGATTTGTTCGGCGCCCTTTCCCTGCAATTTGGGGCCGATCTGGTTGATCTGCAAAAAACTCCGCCCAACCCGCGCCTAAAAGGCATGATTGATCTGGAATTGTGCCTGAAAGAAAATATCGTGCCGTGGCAGCATATCGGCGGAGCATTGGTGATCGCCACCTCAAAACCGGACCGGTTCGAGCAACTGAGGGGCGATCTTCCACCGGAGCTGGGAACAATTTTAATGGCGATTGCACCCGAGCACGATATCCAGAACGCCCTGATTGAAATCCACAGCCACGCCTTGATTGAACGCGCCGAAACGCGTGTGTCTGATGCTGAAAGTTGCCGCTCATGGAACCCGAGTCGCATGTTGCGATATACGGTGGCTGCGGTTCTGGCCTTCCTTGCATGCGTTATACTCGCACCAGTTGCCAGCTTCACTGCGCTTTGTGTTTGGGCCATTGTAACGCTGGTGATGAATATGGGGCTAAAGATTGCCACCGCCACCAGCCAGATCCGCCCGTATATGCGCCGCGCCTCTGCCAAAACCACGCCGCCTCCCCGCACCGAAACATTCCGCCTGCCGGTCGTGTCGATCATGGTTCCGCTGTATAAGGAACGCGAAGTGGCGGGGCATCTGATCCGTCGGCTAAAGCGGCTGAATTATCCGAAAGAATTGCTGGATATTTCTCTGGTGATTGAAGACGACGATGAAACCACACGCGAGCCCCTGAACCGCACCCATCTGCCCCGATGGGTGCACGTTATCAAGGTGCCAAAGGGAACGGTGCGCACCAAGCCCCGCGCGATGAATTTTGCACTCGATTTTTGCCGTGGTTCCATCATCGGGGTTTATGATGCCGAAGACGCACCGCACCCTGACCAGATTCACCAGATCGTGCGTAGGTTTCATGAACGCGGCCCGCAGGTGGCCTGTTTGCAAGGGATACTGGATTTCTACAACCCACGCACCAACTGGCTATCGCGCTGTTTCACCGTTGAATACAACACATGGTTTCGCGTGTTCCTGCCAGGGTTGGAGCGGTTGGGCTTTGCCGTTCCTTTGGGCGGCACCACGTTGTTTTTCCGTCGGGGTGCGCTGGAAAAACTGGGCGGGTGGGATGCCCACAACGTGACCGAGGACGCCGATCTGGGTATCCGTCTGGCGCGGCATGGCTACCGCACCGAGATCGTCCATACCGTCACAGAGGAAGAAGCAAACTGTCGCGCTGTACCTTGGATCAAACAGCGTTCACGCTGGTTAAAAGGGTTCGCAATAACATGGGCTGTGCACATGCGATCCCCGCGCAAGTTGTTGAAAGAATTAGGGTTCAAGAAATTTCTCGGGGTGCAAATCCTGTTTATCGGCACCCTCTCACAGTTTTTGCTCGCCCCTTTACTGTGGTCATTCTGGCTGATCCCACTCGGGGTGGCGCACCCTATGCTCACCGTGGTGAGCGGCAATACATTGATGACGCTTGGTATCACGTTCATTTTGGCCGAAGTCATCACCGTTTCAGTTGGCGCTTTTGCGGTGTCGGACAAAAAACATCGTTTTTTGATCCCGTGGGTGCCGACCATGCATCTCTATTTTCCGATGGGAACACTGGCAGCCTATAAGGCATTTTACGAATTGCTGACTCAGCCGTTTTACTGGGATAAAACCGCCCACGGCGTGTTCGAGCGCACCGAGGATCGTACAGAAAACGTTAGCGACACGCAGGTTGCATTATAACCCGCCGGAAAATTCCGGCTGTTCAGCATCAAGCACAAGTCGCGTTTCGAACGCCTTGGAAATATGCTTTTTCAACGCCGCATAGGCCGCGTCGCCATCCCCGTTTTCAATTGCGGTAACGATGGCATCGTGCTCGTCCAACGACCCATCGCTACGACCCTCAACCGCCAGTGATGTCGTTGCCAACAACGCCATTGTGCGGTGCACAAGGTCCAGTTGCTGCACCAGGTAACGGTTGTGCGATGCCAGATGGATTTGCTTGTGGAACCGCCGGTTCGCCAGCGACAGCGCCTCGGGGTCTTGCACCAGTTTACGGTCTTGCCCGATCATCTTGCGCAGCACCCTCACCTCCTCAGCCACGGCATGTTGCGCCGCCAGACGCGCCGCCAACCCTTCCAGTTCTGCCCGCACCGCGTATAGTTCGGACAACTGGTTATGATCCAGCGCCCCAACAATCAGGCTGCGCCCATCGCGGGTCAACAACGATTGTGTTTCCAGCCGTTGCAGAGCCTCACGGATTGGGGTGCGCGATACGCCAAACCGGTCGGCCAGCTCGGATTCAACCAGCCGGTCACCGGGTTTATAGACCCCCACATCAATCGCCTCGAGGATCAACCCGTAGGCGTCTTTGTTCGGGGTGCGAATCTCGCTCATCACTTGTCTCCACTTTTCGTTATCCACAGCCTACGCCTGCCTGCCCCCCCCAATCAACCGGCAATCAAGTTGATCCTGACGCCACATGTCCCTAATTATGGAGACATGATTGCAAAACAGTTCGCACATGTCCGCCACTGGGTCTTTGATCTGGACAATACGCTCTATCATCCCAGCGCCCGTCTGTTTGACCAGATCGAGGTGCGGATGACGCAATATGTCATGGACACGCTGGGGGTCGAGCTGCATGAGGCCGACCATTTACGCAAGCACTACTGGCACACTTATGGCACCACGCTTGCGGGTCTGATGCGCGAACATAACGTTGATCCAGCGCCCTATCTAACCCATGTACATGAAATCTCGCTGGCCCATCTGGAACAGGACGCCCCATTGGCTGATGCAATTCGCGCCCTGCCAGGTCGCAAAATTGTCTACACCAACGGATCGGCCCCTTATGGCGAACGGGTGATTGCTGCGCGCGGGCTGAACGGAGTGTTTGATGCGGTTTACGGGGTCGAGGACGCTGGCTTCCACCCCAAACCCGAACGCCGCGCCTTTGAGGTAGTGTTTGAGGCCGACGGCATCGACACCAAAATCGGTGCAATGTTCGAGGATGACACCCGCAATCTGGCCGCCCCGCACGAGATGGGCATGCAATGCGTCCATGTCGCCCCGAACGCCGCCGATCCGGCCCCGCATATCCACCATCATACCGATGATTTGACGGATTTTCTGTTAATCCTAAACAGATAGTTGCGGCATTTCCCCACAGCGCGGTTTTGCACATCGAATGTTTATGTTTTATCGCTCATATAGCCCCCTGTTCGCAAACAGGAGATATATCATGGACATGAGCCAACACCCCGCGCAAGCGGTCGATAAAGTTGAAACTTTTACCAAAGAAGATGCCGCAGAAGCCCGCGCCACCAAGATGACCTATGTGGCTATTGTTGCCCTTGTTGCCGCGTGGGGTACGTCCACCGCAGTCTTTGGTGTTGCCGGATTTTTCCTGCCTGCAGTTGCCGCAGTGCCGTTGATCTTTGTGACCATGGTGTTTCTGACACTGGGATAGACGATCATTGATATTTTTTGCCCGCTGGTGACATTTCAGCAGCGGGCAAACATTCTGGAGCTATTTTCCCGCTTAAAACACCTGATCAAGTGCCGCCGTCAGCCGCGCCACACTGGCGTCGACATCATACAGTTTATCCAGCCCGAACAGGCCCAGCCGGAAGCTTTTGTAATCCGGTCCCTCGTCACACATCAGCGGCACACCAGCGGCGATCTGCATGCCCAACGCTGCGAATTTCTTGCCGTTTTGCACATCCGCGTCCGTGGTATAACTGACCACAACCCCGGGGGCACCGAACCCGTCCGCGGCCACTGATTTAATGCCGCGCTCTTTCAGCATGGCGCGCACACGATCGCCCTGCTCCCATTGGGCATCACGCAGTTTATCGAACCCATAATCGCGGGTTTCCAGCATGGTATCGCGGAACGCCTTTAGCGCGTCGGTGGGCATGGTCGCGTGATAGGCATGACCGCCACCTGTGTAGGCCTCCATGATGGTCAGCCATTTGCCCAGATCAATCGCAAAGCTGGTGGAAACGGTTTCCTTCACCTGCGCGTGTGCCGCATCATTCATCATCACCAGACCCGCCGATGGCTGCGCCGACCAGCCCTTTTGCGGCGCGGAAATCAGCACGTCAACGCCGGTGTCTTTCATATCAACCCACGCACAACCCGACGCAATGCAATCCAGCACGAACAGACCGCCATGCTCATGCACCGCTGCTGCGATGGCCTTCAGGTAATCATCCGGCAAAATGATGCCCGACGACGTTTCCACATGCGGCGCGAACACCACATCTGGCTGCTCGTCCTTGATTTTGGAAACCACATCGGCAATTGGCGGCGGCGCAAAGGGCGCATCCACCGCATTGCCAACCCGCCGTGCCATCATCACCGTTTCAGAGGCCGGAATGCTGCCCATCTCGAAAATCTGCGACCATCGGAATGAAAAGAACCCGTTGCGCACCACGAGCGCCTTTTTGCCTGTGGTAAACTGGCGCGCCACCGCTTCCATCGCATAAGTTCCGCCGCCGGGCACGATCACCACATGATCGGCATTGTAAACGCCTTGCAAAGTTTCGGAAATATCACGCATCACGCCTTGAAATGCAGCGGACATATGGTTTAGTGAGCGATCCGTGAATACGACCGAGAATTCAAGCATGCCATCGGGGTCAACATCGGGCAGAAGGGCTGTCATGGCGTTTCCTTTGTAAATTGGTCCCGTACAACTTGACGCTTTACACAGTTGCGCACAAGAACAATCAGCCCAACGGCCCCGACCTGCGCTCCTCGCTTAACAGCACATTCGCCTCCACATCACCTACTCCGGGCAGGGTCATGATCCGACGGCGCAGCACCCGTTCAAAATCGGAAATGTCCCGCGCCACCACCCGCAGGCGGTAGTCATACATGCCCAACACATGCTGCACAGATTGCACCTCGGGAATGGCGGTGACCGCGCGTTCAAAATCGTCCAGTGACACACGGCCCTTGGTTGCAAGTTTTACGCCCAAAAACACCGTCACGCCAAACCCGACCGCCTCGGCATTCAGCACCACGCGCCGCCCCTTGATGATACCCGCCTCGTGCAGCCGCTTGATCCTGCGCCACGCCGCTGGTTGGCTCAGACCAAATCGGCGCCCCAATGCACCCGCGCTTATGGTGGCATCGTTTGCCAGTGCCCGCAGTAAATTGCGGTCCAGATCATCCATGTTCATAGCGGCAATACCTCGCCCGATTTGATCGTGGCGATTTGCATCAAGGCCTCGATATCGTTGATGTGCGGCAGGGTCAGAATGCGGCTGCGGTATAGCTCTTGATAATGTGCCATATCGCGAGCCAGCACGTTCAGGCGCACATCGACACGTCCAAGGAAGGTCTGGATTTCGATCACCTCAGGCACGTCGCGTGCCGCCGTCAGAAATTCGTCAAAAGCATTGCGCTGGGTTTTATCAAGCGTAAAGCGTAACGACACCTCGACCTCGTAGCCAAGCGCCCGCCAGTCAATCACCGCCTCTTGCCCAATCAGCACTCCGTTCTCGCGCATTTTTTCCAGCCGCCGCCAGCAAACCGCCGAGGTCACACCCGCACGGCCCGCCAGTTCGGCGGTGCTCAGGTCCGGTTCGGCCTGCATGTTGCGCAAAATACGGCGGTCGGTGTCGTTAAGCATGATTTTTCTCTATTTATCCAATAATTAGAATAGTTATTCCCTAATATATATAATATCGTGCACATTCAATCACTCCATTCAATGAAACTCTGTTATCACAATCGCAATTCAACCCTATCCAACAAAAGGACTGCCAAAATGCGCGTATATTATGACCGCGATTGCGATGTTAACCTGATCAAAGACATGAAAGTGGCCATTCTGGGCTACGGCTCGCAGGGCCACGCCCATGCGCTGAACCTGCGCGATTCCGGCGCCAAGAACGTTGTCGTCGCCCTGCGCGAAGGCTCTGCCTCTGCCGCCAAAGCCGAGGGCGAAGGCCTGAAGGTTATGGGCATCAGTGAGGCTGCCGCATGGTGTGACCTGATTATGTTCACTATGCCCGATGAGTTGCAGGCCGAAACCTACAACAAATACGTGCGCGATAACCTGCGCGATGGTGCTGCGATTGCATTCGCCCACGGTCTGAACGTGCATTTCGGTCTGATCGAGCCAAAGGCGGAATTCGACGTGATCATGATGGCCCCCAAAGGCCCCGGCCACACGGTGCGTGGCGAATACACCAAAGGCGGCGGCGTTCCCTGCTTGGTGGCTGTTGACCAAAACGCATCCGGCAAAGCGCTGGAAATCGGCCTGAGCTATTGTTCGGCCATCGGTGGCGGGCGCTCGGGCATCATCGAGACCAACTTCCGCGAGGAATGCGAAACGGACCTGTTTGGCGAACAAGCAGTGCTGTGTGGTGGTCTGGTCGAATTGATCCGCATGGGTTTTGAAACTCTGGTCGAGGCCGGTTACGCGCCGGAAATGGCCTATTTCGAATGTCTGCACGAAGTGAAACTGATCGTTGATCTGATCTATGAAGGCGGCATCGCTAACATGAATTATTCGATCTCAAACACTGCGGAATACGGCGAATATGTATCCGGCCCACGCATCGTGCCATACGACGAAACCAAAGCCAAAATGAAAGCGGTTCTGACCGACATTCAAAACGGTAAATTCGTACGGGACTTCATGCTGGAAAACGCGGTTGGCCAACCGTCGTTCAAGGCAACACGCCGTTTGAATGACGAACACCAGATCGAACAAATCGGTCAAAAACTGCGCGACATGATGCCGTGGATTTCGGCTGGTAAAATGGTTGACAAAGAAAAGAACTAAGCGTCTTTTCAAACTGTTACCAAAGGCGCCCTGAACCCTCGGGGCGCCTTTTCATTTGACAACCGTGCCATTGAAATCTTTGAAAGATTTCTGCCTGTTTTCTTTGAAAGAAAACAATATTTGGGGAGAAGTTTAGACATGGAAGCAGGGCTGATAAACTGGCTGCGCATTGGCGTATTGGGAATGATCTGGGGGTCGTCCTTTATGGCCGTGACCATTGCGATCACCGGATTTGGCCCAATTACGGTCGCGGCCGGACGCATCCTGATCGGGGCTGTGATCCTGCTGGTGTTATTGCGCGCAATGGGCCTGTCCCTGCCCGGCATTCAGGGCGCAGACGGGCGTAAAATCTGGCTGACGGCCTTTGGGTTTGGCGTACTATCGATGGCGCTACCGTTTTTCCTGCTCAGCTGGGGGCAGCACTATGTGGCGTCGGGTTTTGCCGGCGTGACCATGGCCGCGGTCCCTTTGCTGGTTCTGCCACTGGCGCATTTTCTGATCCTCGGTGAACAACTGACACCGCGCAAAACGCTTGGGTTCATCATCGGCTTTGCCGGTGTGATCGTGTTGATCGGTCTGGATGCGTTCAAAAGCAGCGGCATGGGGCTGGAGCCATTGGCCCGCATGGCCTGTTTTGGTGCTGCCGCCTGTTATGCGTTCGGTGGGATCATTACCAAACTTGCGCCCAAAGTTGACCCATTTGCATTCGCCGCTGCGGCCACCATGCTGGCTGCAATTATCATCGTGCCCGCCGCCATCATACTGGAAGGTGCGCCAAGCGAATTTCCTACCAAGCCATTGATCGCCGTTATTTATCTAGGCGTGGTGCCCACAGCCGCGGCCAACCTGTTGCTGGTATCCGTCATCCGCAGCGCAGGCCCGTCGTTCCTGTCACTGGTGAATTATCAGGTGCCGGTTTGGTCAGTGATTTTCGGGGCGCTGTTTTTGTCCGAAGTCCTGCCCGCCCGCACGTTTGTAGCGCTGGGGCTGATCATGTTGGGGCTGGCCGTAAACCAGCGCTGGAAACGCAGCAAAACCGCCGCCTAAACTGCGGCCTCAACGGCCGCAACAATGTCGCCGATAACCGCATCCAATAGCGCCTGATCCTCGCATTCGCCCATCACGCGGATCAATGGTTCAGTGCCCGATTTGCGGATCAACAAACGACCGTTTGAATTCAAACGCTCTTCGCCATCCACGATTGCCGCCTTGACGCTGGCCGCGTCCAGCGGAGCCTTATCCGCCGCGTAACGCACGTTTGACAATTTCTGCGGCACTGTTTCAAAACTGTGGGTCAGGGCGCTGGCCGGTTTGCCGCTTTCCACTATCGCAGCCAGAAATTGCAAACCCGCGATCAGCCCGTC
This sequence comes from Profundibacter sp., assembly GCF_056498605.1. NCBI lineage: Bacteria > Pseudomonadati > Pseudomonadota > Alphaproteobacteria > Rhodobacterales > Paracoccaceae > Profundibacter > Profundibacter sp. The sequence goes on along the minus strand of NZ_JBSMEZ010000051.1, from coordinate 7,792 downwards.
ACCGGTGGTGGCGTAATCGGTCATCACAATATGGCCGGATTGCTCGCCGCCCAAATTCCAGTCGTTGGCACGCATCGCTTCGACCACATAACGGTCACCAACATTGGTGCGATGCAGGGTCAGCCCCTGCTCTTGCAAATAGCGCTCCAGCCCAAGGTTTGACATCACTGTCGCCACCAGAGTGCCGCCGCGCAGCATACCTTTTTTCGCCCAGCGTGTGGCCATCAGCGCCATCAGTTGGTCGCCATCCGCAATCTTACCGTCCTCGTCGATAATCATCACGCGGTCCGCGTCACCATCCAGACAAATGCCCACATCCGCACCATGCTGCACCACGGCTTCGGCAGCTGTTTGGGGGTGGGTCGAGCCGCAATTCTCGTTGATATTGAATCCGTTCGGGGTAACACCGACAGGAATAACTTCGGCCCCTAATTCCCACAGCACCTCTGGCGCGGCACGATAGGCAGCACCGTTGGCGCAATCGACGACAACCTTAAGTCCTGCAAGACCACCCAAGCCAGCAAACGTCGTTTTCGCATATTCTACATAGCGGCCCACACCATCATCAATATGTTTGGTGCGGCCAATGTTTTGCGGCTGGACCGGTTCAATATGGCCCTTTAGCATTCGCTCGATCTCGTCCTGCGCCTCGTCCGACAGCTTGAACCCGTCTGGGCCAAAAAACTTGATGCCGTTATCATAATGCGGGTTGTGGCTGGCCGAAATCATAATCCCCAAATCAGCCCGCATACTACGGGTCAGATAACCAACCGCCGGGGTTGGCACCGGCCCCAACCGCAGCACATTCATCCCTGTGCTGTTCAATCCTGCAATAAGCGCGTTTTCCAGCATATAACCCGACAAACGGGTGTCTTTGCCGATCACCACACGGTGGCGGTTCATCCCGTCAGTGCGAAAATAACGCCCCGCCGCGGCCCCCAGTTTCAGCGCCATTTCAGCCGTCATCGGATAAGTATTTGCGCGTCCTCGCACCCCGTCGGTGCCAAATAATTTCCCGCTCATCTTTACTCTCACTTTGCCGTCGTTATGGCCATTTGCACGACCAGTGCCTGTTTCGTCGCCTTTATATCATGGACACGTAGTATCTGAACACCCTGCGCAACTGCGCATTGTGCAACGGCAACCGACCCGAACGTGCGGTCTTCCGCCGATTTTTCCCCTGTGATGTCACCAATGAATGTTTTGCGTGATGCTCCCAGTAATATGGGGCACCCCAAGGCGTGAAACAGGCTGATGTCGCGCAATAAACCCAGACAGTGATCCGTGGTTTTGCCAAACCCGATGCCGGGGTCAACCATGATCTGGGCGCGCGGAATTCCGGCACTGATCGCCACCTGAATACGCTGCGCCAGAAAATCATACACATCCAGCAGCACATCCGCATAATCGGGTGCATCCTGCATGGTTTTCGGCACGCCTTGCGCATGCATCAGGCAAACAGGCGTGTCAGTGCCGACGGCCAGATCAGCCAGCGCCGGATCATAAGTTAAGGCGGCCACATCGTTGATCAGCCCCGCCCCCGCTGCAACCGCAGCCCGCGCCACTTCGGCCTTGCGCGTGTCAATTGAAATGGGCGTTTTTAATTCGGCACGGATCGCCGAAATTACCGGTGTAGTGCGGGATATTTCAACGTCCACCGACACAATATCAGCCCCCGGACGGGTGGATTCACCACCGATGTCCAGAATGTTGGCCCCATCAGCCACCATGCCACGGGCATGTTTCAGGGCCGCATCGGGTGCTATAAACTTGCCACCGTCCGAAAAACTGTCCGGCGTGACGTTCAGGATGCCCATGATGCACGGCACATCAAAGGACAGGCCCGCAATCGGCGCGCGGGGCGCACATATCTGTTCAACCACATCCGTTGGAATATCGTCAATCCCGACCAATTCGCGCCCGCCACCACGCGTAATCCGCTCGGCACGATCAAACCAGCACCAACCGTGCGCAACCCTGCGGGCATTGGCAGGCTGCAACAAATCTTGCATCGGGATCGGGCGAAAATACTGTGTCATGTGAAGGATTCTGGCGCGTCAGGGGCGAAAGCATCCTTGCCGGTCGTTCCGATCACGACCAACCGGTCCGCCTCTAGCAGTTCACCCAACCATTTGGCCAAAGCCAAACCGCCTGCACCCGCCGCAGGCCCATCCACCGCATCCAGAACGATGCGGGAAGGTGCCCAAACGCTCAGTTTGCCTTGTTTCATCGCCCAATCCAGCTCGGTCCGGCTGTCGACCACCACACAACGCGGATCCCGACTGGCCAGCATCCATGCGTTTTGCTCGATTTCCAGCAGGTCAATGCGGCGCTGGGTCGGGACGTGGCCGGTTTGGGGTGGCGTAACATCCGGCAGGCCGACGCACAGGATCACGGGGGCGTCCAGCCGCTCAAACCGGTCAACCCAGCGGGCCAATGCCGCACCGGTAATCGCTGCATTCTCCATATAAACAATGACCGGATGCAGCGGTTCATCTTCGACTGCTTCGCTGACATCCCCGTCACGACTGCGCACAATTTCCACGCCCAAGGCGCCAGGCCCGCGATCCAGCTTCTGGATCCGCACAAACACCCGCATCGCTTGTGGTTCATGTAAAATACGCGCCGCCACGCGGTCAGCCAACGTTTCCAGCAAGTTCAGGCGCTCAGCCGCCAATTCATGCGCAATCGTCTCGGCCAAAGTGTCATAAGACAGGATGCGGTCTACATCGTCATCCAGCGGGACGATGACCGCCCCCACCTCGACCACCACATCGAATTGCAGCCGCTGGGTGGTGCCGCGTTCGACCTGAAACGCGCCGATTTCGACTTCTGTGATGTGATCGCGCAGGGAAATACGGTCATTAACCCCGCAACCGCACGTGGCTTTGGCCCGCGCTTCGGGGTGATCAAAGGCAAGTTTGACGTCGTTTGTCATTGGAATTCCACTATCAGGCCGCGCTTTTGGTATGCCCAGTCTGTCTAGCGGTAAAAGTAATGCCCGTCGATGCTCGCCGTACGGGTAAATGTTCGGCTCCAGCGTGGGCGGACCGTACGGTTGTGGTAATAGGTGGCCCCCACGGTCAGATTACGTGGTGCACCATCCAGCAGGGCGCGGGCAATTTTGGCGACATTGCGATAGGCGCTCGGTTCACGCACGGTTTCAGGGTTTCCATCACACGTATATGAAAACTGGCACTGGTTCCGCTTGCCTGTGCCCTGATTGACAACGCTACAGACGGAATTTGGAAACTTGCGGGACTTTACCCGGTTCAGGATGACCTCTGCTACTGCAACCTGACCCTTCACGCTTTCGCCACGGGCCTCGAAATACAAGGCCTCGGACAGGCACAGCCATTCAGCCCCACCGGTTGCGGTAGGTTGGTTGGCCACCCATTTGCGGGTGTAGCTGATAGAAGGGATGGTGCGGTTTTCACCTCGTTCAACCGGACGCAAGCTGACTGTCGGTGCTGATGTTATGGTCCGAATGCGTGCGACACTAACATTGCCAAGGGCGCGGCGCTCTTGGCCAAGCAGTCGAGTCAGCCGATTTCCAAGCGCACTTTCCAGCTGCGCTGTCGGGTCCGAAGACGTGCTAAGTGTGACATCCGCAAAAGAAGCCACGCCAGTGGTGCTTGCAACAGCAAACACACATACCCGAACCAACGTCCGGAAACGAATAAGACAAGATCGCATAGCATTCCCACATCATTCTGTTCACACAGAGACCGAGCCCCCAGGCTGCGACCAGTGCCCTAGATAGCGCACTGGCCCAATAGAGTCTAGTCTACGTGATAAATCGGCAACAGATTGGGGCGTAACGGGGGATTGTTTCCAAATTAGATATGATGCACTACATGCTTAATCCCATATTACCTATTGTTTTAATTGAATTATATTTAATCCCCGCCGTTTCCAATCGCCAGTTGCGCCGCAGCCAGACGCGCCACCGGCACCCGAAATGGCGAGCAGGAAACATAGTCAAAACCGGCACTGCGACAGAAGGCGATTGATTCGGGATTGCCGCCATGTTCGCCGCAAATTGATAAAACCACGTCTTTACGGGCGTTTCGGCCACGTTCTGCACCTATCAACAGCAACTCGCCCACACCTTCGGTGTCAAGCATGTGAAACGGGTCTTCGGGGTAGACGCCTTGCTGTACATACTCCGACATGAATCGCCCCGCGTCATCACGTGACAAACCATAAGTCATCTGTGTCAGGTCATTGGTGCCAAAACTAAGAAAGGCCGCGTTTTGAGCGATGTCACCGGCACGAAGCGCCGCACGCGGTGTTTCGACCATCACCCCGAGGCGGTAATCAAAATCCTGCCCCAGCTCGACCCGCACCGCTGCAGCCACCGCATCAACGCGGGATTTCACCAGCTCGACCTCATGGGTAGCACTGACCAGCGGGATCATGATTTCGGGCACCACTGGGGTGCCTTTGGTGCTGGCCTTGATCGTCGCCTCGAAAATTGCACGGGCCTGCATATCGTATATTTCCGGTACAGTGATGCCCAATCGCACCCCCCGCATCCCCAGCATCGGGTTATATTCGCGCAGCGCATCAACGCGCCGCGTCACATCTGACAGCGGTAAATCCAGCGCCTCGGCCAGTTCGCGCTGGCCTTCGCGGTGGGCGGGCAGGAATTCGTGCAGGGGCGGGTCCAGCAGGCGGATGCAAACCGGTTTGCCCTGCATGATTCCGAACAGTTCGACAAAATCCTCGCGCTGCATGGGCAGAAGTTGGCCCAGGGCCTCGGCGCGGTCCTCGGCGGTATCAGCAAAGATCATTTCGCGCATCACCGTCAGACGTTCCTGTTCAAAGAACATATGTTCGGTGCGGCACAGGCCAATGCCCTGCGCGTCAAAATTACGGGCAATACGGGCATCAGCGGGGGTATCTGCGTTTGCACGGATACCGATATCGCAAGCCTTGCCAGCCCATTCCAGTAATGTGGCAAACGCACCATCTAGCACCGGTTCTAACATTGCAGACGCCCCGGCCAACGCTTGGCCTGAGGTGCCATCAATGGTGATAGTATCGCCTTCGGTGAAAGTGCGCCCCCCCTCGCCTACAAGCGTTTTTTCGCGGGAATCAAGCTCCATTCCCATCGCACCAACCACACACGGCAGCCCCAGCCCCCGCGCGATCACTGCGGCGTGGCTGGTCATGCCACCCTTTACGGTCAACACAGCCGCCGCTGCGTGCATGCCGCGGATGTCTTCGGGCGTGGTTTCGCGGCGTACCAGAATACAGGCCTCGCCCCGCGCCGCACTCGCCTGTGCCTCGTTCGCGGTGAACACAATGCGCCCGCTGGCAGCACCAGGACTGGCGGCAATACCTTGCTGGAACATATCGCGTTCCCCGTCAGGGTCGATCTGCGAGTGCAACAATTCGGTCAGTGCCCGTGGCTCGATCCGCATCAGGGCCTCATCGCGGCTGATAACGCCGTCGTTGGCCAGCGCCACGGCGATACGCACTGCAGCGCGGGTCCGGCGCGGGATACGCACAGCGTCATGGATGCTAAGCACCCCACCCGTGATGGTGAATTCGATCTGCATCTCTTCGCGCAACCGTTGGCGGCTGATGTCCCCATGTTTCTTTAGCGCGGTGAAACATGCAGGGCAGATATCCTCGAGCGAGGGTCCACGATCATCATGGGTCAGGTATATTGCCCCCTGTGCCCCCATTAACGCATCACGCCCCTGACTTTGGCTAAGGTAGCGCCCCTTGATCTGGGGCGCCCCCGTCAACCCGTCAACAAACTGGATCACGCCTGATCCGCATTCGCCCTTGCCGATGCCCAGTGCCATTTCCTGCACGATTAAACCCAGCCCCGCGTCCGCAGGTGCGCCCTTGGCCTGTCGCAAAAGACGGGCTGTCGTGCCTTCCCACGCGCGCGCCATTGAGCGTAGCACGTCCGACAGTTGTTTCGCCGGATCTTGCGGGAATTCCGCGTCGGTTTCATCATGATAGGCATGCAAAACCTCGGCCAATGCGTCATTGGTTGGCGCGTCGGGCAATTCAAACATATCAGGATCAAGACGGGACACATGCACGGCAAATGACTGGATAAAGCGCAGATAGAGCGCGTTTGCAGCAGTTTGCCCCATTTCAGCCGTTAATGCAGCGTGGCGCTGTGCGTTCATGCCGATGTTCAGGATTGATCCGGGCCCCCCCCAATCGGGGTCTTGCGAACTGGGGCGCACGCAAACCAGACCATCCACGCCAAACGCCTGCATCATCATATCAGTGTTGACGGGATCGCCCGCCGCAACGCCATGCACTGCATCGAACGACAGAGCAAGGGTTTTGGGCACCGGCATATCCAGCCGGATCAGCCGTTGCAGGCATTTCGCCCGCCCGCCGTGGGTATCACCCGCGATCGGGGCGGTCTGGGTGATTTCGGTGAACCCCGAGATGTTGGTTTGCTTTTGCACAGTAGTGCCTTTCCTCGCGTTATAGGTAGCATAGCGGTTGTGAGGGGCGTGGCAAAAAGATTCTATGCCTCCGGCGGGGATATTTAAGCGAAAAAGAAGCGCAAATTAACCTTCGATTAAGGATAGGTCCGCCACAGATGAGCAGATTTTGCGGATCTGGGACAGCAGGTTCAGCCGGTTGCGGCGCACGGTGGTGTTGTCGGTGTTGACTTGGACCTTGTCAAAAAAGGCATCAATGGGGGCGCGCAGGGTGGCCATTGCGGACATGGCGGCGGCGAAATCCTCGGTTTCCAGCGCAGGGGTGATAGTGGCTTCGGCTTGCTCAAGTGCTTTGAACAGCGCGCGTTCCTCGTCCGTTTCGGCAAACTTGATGTCTGCGCCGTAAGAATATTCCACACCGTCTTTCTTTTCCTCCGCCGTCAGGATGTTGGAGGCGCGTTTGACGCCTTGCAACAGGTTCTCGCCGTCGTCGATTTTCAGGAAAGTTTGCAGCGCCTCGGCCCGTTTGACCAGCAGGGTCAGGTCGTCGTTACCTGGCATGGCAAGGCAGGCGTCGATCACGTCGTGGGTGATGCCGCGATCCTTCAGATAAACCTTGAGGCGGTCATGGAAGAAGGTAAGGAGGTCTTTTGCTATCGACACTCCAAACCTTACGTCAGCTCGTTCCTCGTTTGCGGGCTTGTCCAGACCACGAGCAGCAATAACTTCTGCCTCAGCTTGTTCAGCGAACTTTGATACCAACTCTGGCGGCAAGTTGGCCGCTAAAACCTCAAATGCTTGACCTAGTTTTCCAAAATCTTCCTCACCTGCTATTCTGCCAACGTGCGAAGCAGACGCCAGAAAGAGTCTCCCGAACAAGGTAATGCGTAGCTCATTTTCCAAAATCAACCGAATAACACCTAAAGCGGCGCGGCGCAGCGCAAACGGGTCTTTGGACCCCGTTGGTTTCTCTTCAATCGCCCAGAACCCCGTCAGCGTGTCAATCTTGTCAGCCAGTGCCACGGCGACTGATACGGGTTCCTTTGGCACATCGTCCGAGGGGCCAAGTGGTGAGTAATGTTGCTCGCAGGCGTTGGCGACTTCTTGCGGAAGGCCAGCGGCTTCGGCGTAATAACGCCCCATCAGCCCCTGCAATTCGGGAAATTCATAGACCATTTCGCTGGACAGATCGGCCTTGGCAATCCGCGCCGCTTGTTCGGCCAGATCAGCATCGGCCCCGACCATCGGCGCGATTTCGCGGGCAAGGGCGGCAATGCGATCAATCCGTTCAACCTGTGTGCCCAGCTTGTTGTGAAAGGTGACGTTGCCCAGTTTCGCAGCCATATCGGCCAGCGGCACCCGCAGGT
>NZ_JBSMEZ010000050.1:0-6577 GCF_056498605.1 Profundibacter sp. | reverse complement strand
TGGCGAACGGCATCTGCATGTATCCGCTCAGCGGCGGGGTGCCATAAGTCGTCTCATACGCAGCCGCCATCAGCGACCGCGCGCCTTGTGCGCGTGCCATAGTGTATTCCTTTGTTTGGTGGTGGGGGTCATCCCACTGGGGTCATTCCACGGGGTCAGCCCATGGGGGTCATCCCAATGGATCGGCCGTGGTGTAGGTCAAAATGACGGGGACGATGGCCGCTTTCAGCGCCTCCGCCCCTTCCACCGGTAGATCGACCGGCTGCGGGGCTTTGGCCTCGACCCAGTCACAGAACCCGCCGAGGGTTCGGTCGGCCGTGATGGTGATGGCCAGTTCTGCCAACAACACGTCAAACGCGGCGTCGCGGTCAGCCGGAGTCTTCCCCTGCACGATCACCTCGACCTCGGCACGATGCTCAAAGTGATATTGCACCGGCGACAACGTCACCTCCGGTGTTCCCGGATCCGAGGGGCGATATGTGTGCTAGGAGGTCGGCCGGGCAATCCAGCCCTGCGCGTTTGCGCTGTGCGACGGCCTTACCAAGCTGATCTGTGTTCCAATAGATAATGATGGCTGCAAGCAAGTTGAGCCCCGCCATGCGGTAATGTTGCCCCTCAGCTGTGCGGTCTCGTATTTCACCTTGCCGTCCAATTCGCAGCGCGTTCTTTAAAGCGTGATGAGATTCACCTTTGTTGAGACCGATCTGGGCGCGGCGTTGCATGTCGGCATCCAGCAGACCCACCGGTCAAGGCAGCTGTTGTCTCCAGACATAAAATACCCGGTCGCCGAGTGGCCTGCTTTTACGCCGCCATCTGGCCGGCTTTTACTCCGCCGTTGACAGTATTGTCCTTGCTGGAGGCTCAGGAACCCGGCTTTACCCCATCACCATGGGCGTCTCAAAACAGCTGTTACCGATCCATGACAAACCGATGGTATTTTACCCGCTATCTGTGCTGATGCTCAGCGGTATCCGCGAGATTGCCATCATCACCACCCCTGAGGACCAATCACAATTCGTCCGCTTGTTGGGCGATGGTAGCCAATGGGGTCTGGCCCTGACCTATATCGTGCAAGCCTCACCCGATGGTCTGGCACAGGCGTATATATTGGCCGAGGGTTTTCTGGATGGCGCGCCATCGGTCATGGTGCTGGGCGATAATATCTTCTTTGGCCACGGGTTGCCCGAAATCCTGATGGCAGCAAATGAACAGGCAGTGGGTGGAACTGTGTTCGGCTATCATGTGGCTGATCCCGAGCGTTACGGCGTTGTCGATTTTAATGATCAAGGTGTTGCGCAGGCAATTATCGAAAAGCCCGAAAAACCCCCGTCAAATTTCGCGGTGACGGGGCTGTATTTTCTGGATGGCACGGCACCTGCGCGTGCCCGCACAGTAAAGCCGTCGGAACGGGGCGAACTGGAAATCACCACCTTGCTGGAAATGTATCTGCATGACAAAACCCTGACTGTGCAAAAGATGGGGCGCGGCTATGCGTGGCTCGATACAGGCACCCACGCCAGCCTACTGGATGCTGGAAACTTTGTGCGCACCCTTCAGGATCGACAAGGCATGCAGGCCGGATGCCCCGAAGAGATCGCCTATGGTCAAGGCTGGATCGATCGTGATCAGCTAATGGCACGCGCCGAGTTGTTTAAGAAAAACACCTATGGTCAATATCTTATAGGATTGTTGAAAGATTGAAGCGGAACGCCGCACTCAGTAATTGGCCTACTTTTACGCCTCCGTTGACACAATCGCCCTTCGAAAATCACCCTCATTATCGAATGGTATTTCGTCCGAAATGTATTTCAATATCTTAGATGTCGACTTAATTATTGGGACTGATTCAGCGGTAAAATTTCAGGGGTAGTCCTTCAAAAAACAGACATTTAGTCCAATCTTTTCGAGAGTTTTATAGTTGAAGAACATTCTACGATGGGCTTAGTGAGCAGATAAGTTCGCTTGTAAGCTGTAAATCAATTGAGGTTAGCTCCAACCCGAACCACCTCATCCACCAACACCTCCATATCACCATCCCTTGTCCGGTGATTGGTGATATTCACCCGTATCGCCACCTGCCCGTCCAGCGTTGTGACCGACGGCGCAGCCACGCCATTCTCCTGCAATTGCACAACAATCTCACGATTCACTTCATCTTTGGTTCCATATCGGAAACAAAGAACGCTGCTCGCCACAGGGGCCAGCAAGGTCAGGTCAGGATGCGCCGTGACCAGCCTCGCCAGAAGTTGCGCCTGTGCGCAGTTCTTGGAAATCATCTCCCCCAGCGCCTCGGTGCCATGTTCCGCAATCTGCGCCCATATTTTCAAGGCCCGAAACCCGCGTGACAATTCGGGCCCGTATTCCACCGGCCACGGGTTGCCCGCCGCCAGACCGCGTGTTGCCCCTTGCAGGTAATCGGGCCGACTGGAAAACGACGCAAGATGCGCCGCACTATCACGGACCAGAACAAACCCCGCGTCATAATTCACATGCAGCCATTTGTGGAAATCAAACGCCAGTGAATCTGCCCGCTCAATCCCTTTCAGCCGTGGCCGCAAGGTATCTGCCAAAACCCCCGCCGCGCCAAACGCACCATCGACATGCAGCCACATCCTCTGCGCCGCCGCCAAATCCGCCAAGGCAGCCAAATCATCAAACGCTCCCACATTGACGCTGCCAGCGGTGCCGACAATCAGGAACGGCTGATGACCCGCCGCGCGGTCCTTGGCAATCATCGCCTCAAGTGCGGCCACATCCATTTCATAGGCTGAATTCACCGGCACGCTGCGCAAAGCATCCAGCCCCAAGCCCAACAGATCAAACGCACGCGCCACGCAGTTATGCGCCTGACTTGAGGCATAGCCTACCAACCGATGCGCACCGACACCCGCCCCACGCGTCGTTATACCCAATGCCGCATCCCGCGCCACTTTTAGCGCAATGATCGTCGCCATTGATGTGCCCGACACCACCAATCCGCTGGTCTCGTCAGGAAACCCGAACATCTGACGCACCCATGCCACCACCTGTTGCTCCACATAGATCGCGCCATGATTCCGCCCGCCCAGATTGGCGTTCATCGCGGCCGCCGCAATATCGGCGATCAGCCCGCTGGTGGACCCCGCCCCATGCACCCAGCCGAAAAATCGCGGATGTGTGTTGCCCACGCCATAGGGCAGCAGCGCTTGCACCACTCGCTGCATCGCATCCACCCCCATCCCTTGCTGCGGCAGGGGCATTCGTAAACCTGACTTCATCTCGTCCGGTAAGGGCCGCCAGACGGGACCATTGGCTGCACCTTCCATCTTGTCCAGTGCCGCCTCCAGCATTTTATGCGCGGCAACGCGGGTTTCAGTCCAGTTTTCGGGATCAAGCGAGTCAGCCATTTGGAAATCCTTTGCTTCTCTTCCCTGCTAGCATGAAACTGCAGGCGCAAGAAACCAGTGCCAACCATTTGGCGCACACGTAATTTTGGGGTGCAAACCGCGCCTGTTGTCGTTAATTAGAGGGAAAGAATCGCACAACAGATCATTCGTGCGAACAAGGGGGAATATGAGACAGTTTTTCGTTTGGGTATTTTTAGCATTTTTTTCGGTCCTATCTGGGCCTGCCAACGCACAACAATCATCGTGGATCCAGATCGAGGCTCAACCAAGCCTGCGTGAAGGCACCGAGCGCGCCCGCGCCTATGCCGGTGTTTTCCAGAACGTGAACGGGTTTTCCATCGGGTCGGGCTGGTATGCCATTGCGCTGGGACCATTTACCGAGGCTGGCGCCGAAGCCCACCGCGTGCAATTGCGCCGCGAGAACCTGATCCCGCGTGACAGTTTTGTGGTGGATGGCGCTGCATTTCGCCAACAATTTTGGCCAATCGGGGCAGATACTCGCAATCAGCCGCCTGTGGCTGATCCCGTCGAAACAACAGACCAAACAACCGTGGTAGAGCCAACGGTAGTTGCGCCACCGCCCCCACTACCCCCCAGCGACGAAACCCCGCGTGAAGCCCGCAAGGCCGAAGCCCAGCTAACCCGCGACGAACGCAAACTGCTGCAGGTCGCGCTGCAATGGGAGGGGTTCTATACGTCCACCATCGACGGGGCATTCGGGCGCGGCACACGCGGCGCGATGGCCACGTATCAGGCCGCCAAAGGCTATGAAGAAACCGGTATTCTGACCACCAAACAACGTAGCGAATTAATCACAGCCTATAACGCGATCCTTGCGGGTCTTGGTCTGGCCCCTATGCGCGAACAGGCCGCCGGCATCGAGATCAACATACCAACGGCATTGGTCGAGTTTGACAAATACGAGCCCCCCTTTGTGCATTACCGGTCCAAAACCGACAACGGCGTGCGGGTGTTGCTGATTTCGCAGGCCGGCGATCAGGCCACATTGTTTGGGCTTTATGACATCATGCAAACGCTGGCGATTGTCCCGACCGAAGGCGATCGTAACCGGCGCGACAACAGTTTCGTCCTGACGGGACAGGATGAAAACATCCAGTCCTACACCTATGCCGCGCTAAAGGGCGGGATGGTCAAGGGGTTCACCCTGATCTGGCCCACAGGCGATGAAAAACGCCGTGGCCGGGTGATTGACGAAATGAAGGCCAGCTTCAAACCGTTCGGGGATACCGCACTTGACGAAACATTGGGCGAGCCATCGCCGGATCAACGCATTGATCTGGTGGCCGGTCTGGAAGTTCGCACACCCGCGATTTCGCGCTCGGGGTTTTATGTCGATGCTGGCGGACGGGTTTTGACCACGCTTGAAGCCGTGCAAAACTGCACCCGCATTTCGCTGGACGACACCTATGATGCCGAAGTTTCCTTTACCGATAAAACACTGGGCATCGCCCTGCTGTCCCCACTGGAAGTTCTCTCGCCCTCCAGTCACGCCAACTTCCGCACCACAGTTCCACGGATCAATGCCGAGGTCGCCATTTCTGGCTACTCCTATGAGGGCGCGCTAGGGGCGGCCACAATGACATTTGGCAAACTCGCCGATATTCGCGGCTTGAAAGGCGAAGCAGAACTGCGCCGCCTTGCGGTCAATGCACAGGATGGTGACGCGGGCGGGCCGGTGCTTGATATGACAGGTAATGTGTTGGGAATGCTGTTGCCCAAAACGCAAGGCAACGGTCAACGTCTGCCAGACGAAGTCAGCTTTGCCATCAGCGCCGAGGCAATGGGCGCAGCATTGGCCGAAAACGGCGTAACCATTTCGGCATCCCAACCTGGTGGTGCTATGGCCCCCGAGGATCTAACCACTATCGGCACCAATATAACGGTGCTTGTCAGCTGCTGGAATTGAGGGCTACGCCATGTTTGACTAACACCCTATTGCACTGGACCACTTTTCTGACGGCGGCGGTCATACTGAACCTCGCCCCCGGTCCCGACATCGCGTTTATCCTTGGCCAAACCGTGCGGGGCGGGCGCAAATCCGGCTTTGCCGCGATGGCGGGCATCTGGACCGGTGCTTTTGGCCATGTGTTGATGGCAGCAGCAGGGTTGTCGGCCATTCTGGCAACATCTGCTGTGGCATTTTCTATGGTGAAATGGGCCGGCGCCGCCTATCTGATCTGGCTGGGCATTGCCGCCCTTCGCTCCGACGGTAGCGGGTTTATATCGGACGGGATTAAAACCGATCCCGCATTCATGCCTATCTTTAAGCAGGGCGTGGTTGTGGCACTGCTGAACCCCAAAGTTGCTATCTTCTTTCTAGCGCTTCTGCCGCAATTTGTGGTGGCGGGGGCTGGCCCTATTTGGTCGCAACTGTTTCGTAAGCGCTGCTTTGGTCCCACCTATGCGGCGTAGTTCCACGATAGCAGCTGCTCGATGTGCTTTTGTTTGTGCCCATTGATGATGGCTGTGAGGACGCCGGTCAGGTAGCTGTGCGGTTCGATTTTGTTCAGTTTGCAGGTCTTGATCAGCGATCATTGCCATCGCCCCTAAGATTGGGTGCGGCAGGGACACGTTGAGGCGTTGGATTGGCCAGTCGGACATAGATAGCGGCCGCAAAGACGGCCAAACTTCCGATGAGCGCGCCAAGATCAAGGCAATGGAACGCGAGATCCGAGAGCTGCGCCAAGCCAATGAGATCCTGCGCAAGGCCTCAGCATATTTTGCGCCTCCTCTCAGTGATGCAAAGCATCACCTGCCGGGCAGTGGGTCGGAGCTCGCCCGCCCGTTCAAGCGATGATTGCCTTCATAGAAGAACATCGAAATAGCTTGGGAGTCGAGCCGGTTTGCAAGGTTTTGCCAATCGCCCAATCTACATTTTATGCGCATGCAGCCATCGTCAAAAACCCAGACTTGGCCTCGGATCGCGCCAAACGGGACGCCGCTCTTAGCCCTGAGATCAAACGTGTCTGGGAAGAGAACAATGAGGTCTATGGCATTCGAAAAATCTGGCATCAACTACAACGTGAGGAGCTCAGTATCGCACGTTGCACCGTGGCTAGGTTGATGAAACGCCTTGATATTCAAGGTGTTATTCGCGGAAAGGTAAAGAAAACGACCGTGCCGGATAAGGGCCAGCCATGCCCCAAAGACAAGGTGAACCGGAAGTTCCG